>JACQBN010000005.1 GCA_016194455.1 Candidatus Kaiserbacteria bacterium
CAAACATCACACCCGAACTTCAAAAAGAAGGTGAATTACGCGACTTGGTGCGTGAGGTGCAGGACCTTCGCAAAGATGCGGGCTTGGAGCCTAAAGACAAGGCGGTCCTTGTCGTCTCATCTGAAAAGAAGGAAATTGTTTCAATGCACTGGCAAGAACTTGCACGAGCGGCGAATCTTGCTGGACAAGAGGAAGGTCAAGAATTCGATGTCCGTAAATCGTGAGTGCACCACGCGCGGCATCGTTGTCGGCCGCTTCGCGGCAGGCGAGGGCAGTGTGCGCGTCCTTCTCTACAGCGATGCGTTAGGGTTGGTCTCTGCGCTCGCGAAGAGTGCTCGCGAAGAGCGCTCGAAGCTCCGCCCGTACCTGCAGGTCGGCACGTTTGGGACTTTTACGCTCGTGAAAGGCAAAGACGTGTGGCGCGTGACCGGCGCTACGGCGGCACACAACGTCCACTTCGCGCTCACGGGGCGCACCGATGCGCAGGAAACGGGTGCACGGGTTCTCGGCACCGTACGGCAATTCGTCCGCGGCGAAGGGTCAGATCCGTACCTTTTTAGCGCGCTGTCACAGTGCCTTTCATCGCTTCCCGCGATTCCCGATACGCATATACCTGCGGCTGAGTGTCTTGCGGTTCTCCGGATGCTTGCCGCGTTGGGGTATGTGCCGCAGAACCGAGATACCGAGGAGTTTCTTCCGGTCGCGTACGATGCCCGGACGCTTGCGCGTGCCCAGAGGGCGCGCGCGTTCCTCGTCCGTATGATTAACGAAGCGATTGCTGTAAGCGGATTATAAAGATTTGCTCCTGTAATACCCTATGAGATGGCAGCTTCGCCTATCTTGCGGGGTATACTTTTGTGTATGCCAAATAACGACGCGCTTGAGCGTCTTTCCAAGCAGCTTGACGCGGGGAAGTCAATGGAGGATGTGCGCCGCTCGGCGCTTTCCCCGAAATCTTCGCCCGCGCCGGCAGCGTGGCGCGATGTCAAAGCGCCGCAGGCGGAAACGGCGCTTGCCGTACCCGGCAAGCGCCGCATGAGCCCCTTGGCGCTTCTCTTCGTCGGTTCCGCCGTCTTTTTCATCGTCGCCATCGCGATTGCCGCGCTTCTGTTCTTCTCGGGAAGTAACGTCATCTCGACGAAGAACGTTGATGTCGCCGTATCTGGCCCCGCGGTCGTAGACGCGGGGCAGACGCTCTCTTTGCAAGTCGTCGTGACGAATCGAAACTCGGTGCCGATTGAGCTTGCAGACCTCGTCATCGGATTTCCGCCGAACACCCGTTCCGACGCGGATGTTTCCGTCGAGCTCCCGCGTATCCGCGAATCCCTTGGAACGGTAAATCCCGGCGAGAGC
>JACQBN010000014.1 GCA_016194455.1 Candidatus Kaiserbacteria bacterium
TAAAACGACCCGCAGAGCTTTTGCGGGAATCGTAAAAGATGCGGGTCGTTATACCCGCAATTATGTTTTCGCGTTACGCGGATCAAGGAACTCTTTCGAGTGGCTAATCGTGAACGTTACCCGTTCGCAAGCCAGGAAGAGCGCAAAGATCAGGGCAACAATGCCAGACGCGAAGGATACGACGCCGGCCGTCCCGAGTACCATCGCTTCAGTCGAGAATTTCTCGATGAGAGCGGATGGCGGGTGAACGGCGAGTCTTGCTTCGTCAGTCCAGATGAACAAGTCACCGGACTGATAGAAGAAGGCGTATCCAAGCGCAAACAACAGTACCGCCGCGCCGACGAAAAACATAATTGCGAATTTTCCACGCTTCCACGGTCGCGATATCGAATGTTCGATGCGCGAAAGGGATGCGTGGGGTTCTGCAAAGAACTGACGGGTCATATAACCCTCCTTTTCTCCCGTTGAACCAGGCCTCACCTTAGCATGACTGACCAAAAATAGCAAGACGGGCGGGCTGTGTACACAGCCCGCCCGCATCAGAACAGTTTGCCTTGAGCTCTCGCAAGCGCCGCAGCATGCCGGGCGCTTTTCCGCCGCTGGCAGTTCCGCTTCCGCTCGTTCGCAAGCCGCTGGTAGATTATGTTTGCGACACGGTTGCGGAGCTGCACTCTGGCGAGTGGGTCCATTTCTCTGGCCCACCAGCTCAAGGCAAGGCGTTCGTCAACCATTTGCCGGATCTGGCTTGCCGGTCGATTCGGCATGCGGGTCTTCCAATCGCGGATAACATTGTCCGCGATGTGGTCGTCGGTCAGTTGGCCCATCTACACCTCCACGTTTTCGAATAAGCGATTGAGCTCTCGCAAATATGCTCCGCGCTCGCGCTGTTCACTTTGAGTTTTTCCGTTGAAGCCATTCCCGTTCAAGACTTGCGGGATGGCGTCGTGAGCAGTGCGGAATTCGCGTCTTATCAACGAGCGCACTTTGTCCGCGAGCTCTTGGAGTCTCGCCTCACTTACAAGCTTGTTCATCTCTGCACCTCGCTGAGACTTTTCCGGATTCATAGTACCACAGAATGTCAGACGAGCAAACTATCCACAACCGCCTTCACGTCCCCGCCATCGGCCTTGCCCTTGAGCTCCTTCATCAGCGCGCCGGTAAACTTCCCGGCATCCTGCTTGCTTGAAACGCCCATCTCCGCCATCTTCGCCCTTGCAATTTTTTCAATCTCGCCGCGGTTCATCGTTGCAGGCAAGAGCGACTCGATGATCGCGAGCTCCGCCTTCTCGGCCGCGGCGAGGTCGCCGCGGCCGGCCTTCTCAAACTGCTCGATGGAGTCCTTGCGCTGGTTGGCCGCGCGCTTCAAGACCGCGACCGCCTCCTCGTCGACGAGGAGCTCGTCGGGTTTGCGCTTTTTGGCGACGACTTCGTTCGTCATCGCGGCGACCAGCGAGCGGACAGTGCGGAGCCGCACCTCATCCTTAGCTCGGAGCGCCTCCGGTATCGCCACCTTCAGGGATTCGTGGATGGTCATCAAGAGAGTATACTACAACGATGAGCGTTTTAACGATCGGCGTTATCGTCATCATTCTCCTTATCGTTCAAGGCATCGGGCTCTGGCTCCTCTATGCTTTCCAAAAGCGGGGAGCGGGGAAAGGGGGGAGCGACGGCATGCTCCTCCTCCAGCAGCAGGTGCAGGAGCTGGCGCGGACCCTCGACGCGCGCGTGGCGGAATCAACCAAGGCGATGCAGGAGAGCGCGCACCGCCAGATCAGTGAGTCGAATAGAATAGTCCGCGATGTCACCGATCGCCTCGCCAAACTCGACGAGACCAACCGGCAGGTCGTCTCCTTCGCCGACCAGCTCCAGAATCTCCAGGACGTGCTCCAGAACCCCAAACAGCGTGGCATCCTCGGGGAATACTATCTCGAGACCGTACTCAAGAACGTGCTCCCGCCCGGCTCCTACCAGATGCAGTACGCGTTCAAGAACGGCGAGGTCGTCGACGCAGTGGTGTTCGTCAAGGAGCGCGTCATCCCGATAGACTCCAAGTTCTCGCTCGAGAACTACAACCGCGCTATTGAAGCGCGCGACCCGGCCGAGCGCGAAGCGTTCGAGAAGCAGTTCAAACAAGACCTCAAGCTCCGCATCGACGAGACCTCTAAATACGTGCGGCCGGAGGAGAACACGATGGAGTTCGCCTTCATGTTCATTCCCTCCGAGGGCATCTACTATGACCTCTTGATGAATCAGGTGGGAGCGATGAAGACGCAGACGCGCGACCTCATCGAGTACGCCTTCAATAAAAAAGTCATCATCGTCTCGCCAACTTCTTTTCTCGCCTATCTCCAAACGGTTTTACAAGGCCTCAAGGCGCTCCAGATAGAGGAGCAGGCGGAGGAGATTAAGAAAAGGGTGGGGGAGCTCGGCAAACACATCGGCAGCTACGAGGAATATCATAAAAAACTTGGCGCCTCGCTCGGCATCACGGTAAGCCACTACAACGCCTCATACAAAGAGCTCGGGAAGATAGACAAGGATGTCTACCGCATCGCGGGCGCGAAAATCGAAATCGAGCCGGCGCTCTTAGAGAAGCCATCCGTCGAGGCTTGACAGCTCTAGCCTTATCTGCTAGGCTGATATTCGGTAAGAAGTTCCCGCGGCAGGACGTGCCGCAGTATAAGAATGAGGCGAGTCTACGGGTACAGCCATTATCTTGATAGCGGGATCCCTGGCGATCTTGCTATTTACCTCCGCGGGCTGGCGCTTTGCGAAGGACGACAGCGGCGAAGGAATCGCCCGCCTCGTCAGCGGGCTCCTCTGTTTCGGCCTATGCCTGCTGGTGACGGTTCTGGTATATGGCCCGGGCCGGGTGGAAATTTCGGAGCGTTCATACGGTCTCCAACTTAGCGAAGGGGAGGTTTACGACCTTCTCTACGCCGTAAGGGTGAAGAATGGCCGGGTCTTGCTCGTGTGCAGTGAGAGTACCGGCGACTTCTGGACCCTCCGCGTGGAAGGCTTGCCCCCTCCGACGCACTTCATTCTTTCGGACGATATACCGATTGGGGCGTCGCCTATCCCCGGCCCGGCACAGTGTCCCTCGGGGTGGCTCACACCTCCCGGGGCGCCGGAATCAACAGACTGAAATCAACCGCATCATTTCGGAGCCCGCCGACGGCGGGCTGCTTTTTTATTCCTCGCGCAGCGTTGCGAGAAAGCGGGGTCTGTGGTAGTCTACTCTCCGGATAGTTAGTCCCCGCGGCGGGGTGCGCCGCAGACAATTTTTGAGTCTCGCGTTCTTTTGGACCCGCGGCTTTAGCCTGCCCTGCTCGGGGGAATTAAATCTTACACTCGAGCACCTCGCGAGGCTATTAATGTGGGCCTGGGTCGGTTTGCTCTTCTTCGCGGCGCTCCTGATGTCGCGCGGCGGCCAGCCAATGAAGGTTATGAACGGACTCGGGCTCGTCACATGGGCAGCGTGGTTCGTGATCGTGATGAGCAAGGCCGTGGTAGAGGGTCGCTGTTCAGTATCCATGAGCCTCCCTGACGGCGTGATGACCCTCTTCGTCTTCGGGCCGCCCATCGTCGCCCTCGTCGATCTCTTGCTCCCGCCGTATCGATCGGCAAGGAAGCATTGAGAAAATCGGTTCGCCGCCCCGAAGGGGCGGCTTTTCTTTTACACGAAAGGATGCTAGAGTGTCAGGACTATGGAAGTGGCGGTGATTAAAACCGGCGGGAAGCAGTATGTCGTCGCCAAGGGCGACGCTATTTTCATTGAAAAGTTCCCCGAGGATAAGAAGGTGGGGGACAATGTCGTCTTCAACGAAGTGCTGCTTGTTGATAACGGCTCGGACACCACGATCGGCACGCCCACGATCAAAGGCGCGAAAGTCTCGGGCACGGTGCTCAGAGAAGGCCGCGCCAAGAAGATTGATGTGGTGAAGTACAAAGCCAAAAGCCGCTACTACAAGCGCCGCGGGCATCGCCAGCCGTATCTGAAGGTGAAGATTGACTCGATAAACTAATTTACAAATGCAACACGGGCGCTGGAATCATCAGGGAGTGTCGGGGGGCTCGCAAGGCGGGAGAGACGGCTCACGCTCGGGGAAGCGCCCTGCTCGCTCCTTCAGGCCCCATCAGAATATGGCAGCCAGTCGCGGCGCAGGGCGCTTCCCCTCGCGCTCTCACGCCAGTCGCTTCGATAATCGCTTCCCGCCCCGCCGCGGCGGCAATCGTGGGCGCGGCTTCGGTACCTTCGGCGAGACGGAGGCCGAGTTCACGCGTTTCATTAATAAAGCAGAGATCACCGAGAAGGTGGAGCACTTCGTGCCCGAGCACCGCTTCGCAGATTTCAACGTGGACGAGCGGCTGAAGGCGAACATTGCAAAGAAGGGCTACGAACTCCCGACCCCGATCCAGGATCGCGCGATACCGCACGTGCTGCGCGGTGAGGATGTTGTCGGGCTCGCGGAGACGGGCACCGGCAAAACCGCGGCATTCCTCGTCCCGCTTATCGACAAGGTGTTGAAACATGTGGGAGAGCGCGTGCTAATTATGGCGCCGACCCGCGAACTCGCGCTCCAAATAGAGAAGGAGCTCGCGGGCTTCGCGCGCGGGACAGGGCTCCGCGGCGTGGTCGCGGTGGGCGGGGCGAATATCAACCCCCAGATTTCCGCGCTCCGCCACGCGCCCTCCTTCGTGATTGGCACCCCCGGCCGCCTCAAGGATCTGATGGAGCGCAGGGCGCTCAATCTCTCCGGCTTCGGCAGTGTCGTCCTCGACGAGGCGGATCGCATGCTCGATATGGGGTTCATCGACGACATGCGCTTCATCCTCGCCACAATGCGGAGCGAACGCCACACGCTCTTCTTCTCCGCGACGATGGGGAAGGATATCGAGCGTTTGATCGGCGACTTCTTAAAGTCGCCGGCGATTATTTCGGTCAAAACTCGCGACACCGCGAAAAATGTGGATCAGGACATCGTCCGCATCCCGCGCGGCAAGGACAAATTTGAAGTGCTGGTGGAGCTGCTGCGGAATCCGGAGTTCAACAGAGTGCTCATTTTCGGCCGCACGAAGCACGGAGTGGAAAAACTCGCGAAACTGCTCTCGCGTCAGCACATTCACGCCGAGAGCATTCACGGCAACAAAGCGCACAATGCGCGCGTGCGCGCCTTGGACGCCTTCAAACAGGGCAGAGTCCAGGCGCTCGTCGCCACCGATGTCGCCGCACGCGGGCTCGACATCCCCGCCGTCTCGCACGTCATCAACTACGATCTCCCCTCCACCTACGACGATTATGTGCACCGCATCGGCCGCACCGGGCGCGCCGAGATGAAGGGCAAAGCCCTTACTTTTGTTTTGGAACGCTAAAGCTTGACAAATAACTAAGAAGGGTATATTCTGGAGGAAGAGGTTCGCAACGGGCGACCTTGAAAACAGAGGAGTGTTGCTCCATGAATATCCGTGCACTCGTGCTTGGCGCGTTTGTTGCCTGTTCACTTTTGGTTACACCCGCGTTCGCAGCCGATACAGCCAGCAGCGGCAACAACACGACAGTCACGATCGATCTGACGAAGCTCGACGACGTGACCCGTAATGCAGTTATCGCTGCCATCAAGGCGGATCAAGCGGTCGCGCAGCCGGTTGTTTCTGCCAACACTGCGAGGCAGTGGGCCGACGTTGGCCAGAATATCGGCAACGCCATCGCCGAGACCTGCAAAGCGCTCTCGATTGGGGTCAACGACTTCATCAAGACACCGGCCGGGATTCTGACCATCGCGATGCTCTTCTTCTACCTTTTCGGCGGATCTTTGTGGGCCGTGGTCGGGGGCAGCCTGGTATGGGTGGTTCTTGGCAGCGTCATCTGGAAGTCCTTCAGCATCTTTCATCGGCCGCAGAAGCTGATGGATAAGGACGGCAAACAGCACTTCGAGATCTACGAATTCCATTCGAACGACGCACGCGTGGTTTCGGTGGTCGCCCATGTCGCGTCCTTCATTGTTCTATCAGTCATCATGATCGTCATCATCCTCTAGTCGGCAGCCCGACGGAGACACGGGCCCGAGGGTAACCTCGGGCTTTTTTATTTCATTTTTACCCGCACGCCACACCAGGGGCAGTACCAAATTGTTTTGGCGGGAGGAGCGGTAGAAATCGTCCACCATTTGTCGCACACGCGACAACGGAAGTGGGTGAGGAGCTCGCGCGATGTATATTTCTTCCTCATGCATCTTTGCGGTTCGCGAGTGCTTCACGCAACGTTTCAGCATCAGAATATTCCAACTCGCTGCCGGTCGCGAGTCCGCGGCCGAGCGTCGAGAGCTTGAGGCGATCGCCCGCCCGCCCGGATCGTTCGGGCGGGCGATAGGGGGCCAGCAGTTCGCGGACTCGGTCCGCGGTGTGTTCGCCCTCGGAGGTTGCCGAGAGTGCAAGCACGATTTCTTTTAGACCGTTCTTCAATCGCTTCTCAACTATTTTGAGCAATTCCTTTTCGCGGATGGCGCCCTTGCCCGTGAGGGTCAGCACGCCACCGAGGACAAAGTACCGTCCCCGATACGAGCCCGCGCGCTCCACCGCAGCAAGATCTTGATCCTTCTCCACAATCATTAGCTGCGCACTTTCGCGCGAGACGTCGCTGCAGTAATTACAAATCTCCGCACGTGTCCCATTGAAATAGCGCAGGCATTCCGAGCACTGACGCACGTTGTTCCCCAACTCTTTGATGAGTTCCGCGAGTTTCGCGCGCTCGGCAGCCGGCGTGGCGAGGAGATAATAGACAAAGCGCTTTGCCTGCCGTGGCCCGATTCCGGGCAAGCGTGCGAAGGCTGTCGAGAGATCATCAATGCTGTTGCTCATATGCTAGACCTGCTCGGCGAACTCTTCATGCCCGGCCTTGTCGACCGGCTGGAAGGTGGTGCGCCGCTCGTCGAAGTAGAGCTCCAGCTTGCCGGTCGGGCCGTTGCGGTGTTTCTCAATCAAAATCTCCGCAATGCCGGGCTTGTCGCTCTCTTTGTTCACTTTGTCGTCCCGGTGGATGAACATCACCACGTCCGCATCCTGTTCGATAGAGCCCGAGTCGCGCAAGTCCGAGAGGCGCGGGCGCCCGCCGCGCGCCTCCACCGCTCTCGAGAGCTGCGAGAGCGCGATCACCGGCACCTCGAGCTCGCGTGCAAGGCCCTTCAGTGATCGCGAGATCTCCGTAACCTGCTGCACCAAAGAATCAGAAGTCTTGGTGTTGGTGGGCGCCATGAGCTGGAGATAATCCACAATGATGAGACCGACGTGCTTCTCGCGCTTCAGGCGCCTGGCGACCGCGCGCATGGAGAGAATGTTGTTGGAAGGCTTGTCATCAATAAAGATGGGCGCTTTGGAGAGAATCTCGAGAGCATCACGGATGCGGCTGAAGTCCTCTTCGCCGCGGACTGCGCCGGTGCGCAGCTTCCACGAGTTGACGAAGGACTCGGCCGCGAGCATGCGGTCCACAATTTGCTCCGAACTCATTTCGAGCGAAAAGATGCCAACGGGAACGTTGTGGCGCACCGCGGCGTTGCGGGCGATATCGAGCGCGAGCGAGGTCTTGCCGACCGAAGGGCGCGCGGCGATGATAATGAGATCGGAGGGATGGAAGCCGGAGAGCAACGTATCGAGTTCAGGGAAACCGGAGGGCACGCCGCGGATGCCGCCCTCCTTTTTCGACAGTGCTTCGATGCGATCCCAGACCTCGTGGAGTTTATCGCTAATCGCCGTGAACTTGTGCGCCGCGGACGCGTTGCCGATTGCGTAGATATTTTTCTCCGCTTCGTCCAGCACTTCAATCGTGTCGCGCGACTCGTCGTAGGCAGTCTCGGTGATAGCATAGGCCGTATCGATCAAAGAGCGCATCAGGAACTTGCGCGCGACCAAGTCCGCATAGTGAGAGAAATTGCCGGGCGCGGGCGCAGCAGCCGCGAGCTCTGCTAGGTAGCTCCGACCGCCGGAGCGCTCGAGGAGCCCCTGGCCGCTGAGGCGCTCAGAGAGGGTGAGGAGATCGATAGGCTCGCCGCGCTCCGCGAGTTCGCGCATCGCTGCGAAGATAAGCCGATGTTTTTCTGCATAAAAAGAATCGCTTTTGACCAAATCCGAGACGTCGTGGATGGCATCGGGCTTCAGGAGCAGAGCGCCGAGGAGCGCGCGTTCTGATTCCAGGCTCTGCGGCGGGACGCGATCGGCGGTCATTGGCCCGATTCTATCACTTCGTCTGTTTGGTCAACACAGTCCCCTCCGATGAGTCTTCCACATGATATCCACTGCGCTCGATCAGGGTGCGCAGACGGTCAGCCTCGGGGAAGTCTTTTATCTTGCGCGCCGCGGAGCGGCGCGCAAGCAGGTTCTCTACTGCCCTTGGCAGTTCAGCGCCCGCGGCCTCTGCCGCGGGCGCTGAAAGTAGCGAGAGCCCCAAATGCGTCTCGGCCTCCTCGAGGAGCCCGAGCTTCTCCTCCGGCCGATATTCCTCGCTCTTAAGAGTTTCCCAGAGAAGGCCGAGGGCCTGCGGGGTCGCAAGATCGTCCCGCATGAGCGCGAGGAAACGGCTCTGGATCGCCGAGCGCAAACTCTTGCCATTGGCCTCGACGCTCACCTCACCCGCGAGCCGCACGAGCCGTTCGAGCGCTTCCTGTGCTCCCGCGAGCGCATCCCAGGAGAAGGAAAGCGGCGTGCGGTACTGCGCCTGGAGGAAGAAGTAGCGGAGCGCAAGCGGGGAATAGCCCTTCGCGACGATATCAGAGAGGTACATCTCGTTGCCAAGCGATTTAGAAATTTTCTCTCCGCCCATATTCAAGAACGCGTTATGCATCCAGTAGCGAACGAACGGTCTGCCGGTCGCCGCTTCAGACTCTGCAATCTCGTTGTTGTGATGCACGCTTGCAAGATCCTCGCCGCCCGTATGGATATCAATTTGAGGGCCCAAGAGCGCTCGGATCATCGCCGCACACTCAAGATGCCAACCCGGATTACCGCGACCCCAGGGCGAGTCCCACTGCTGCAGATCCCTCGGCTTCGCATCTCGCCAGAGGGCGAAGTCGGCGGGAGAATGCTTACCCGGCACTACCTCCACACGCGCACCCGCCGCGCGCAGAGCCTCGCCGAAGCCCGCAAGCTTGCCGTAGTTCTGGAATTTCTGCGTATCAAAATAAAGCCCGTCGGGGAGCCGATAAGCAAAGCCCTTTTCCTCCAGTGTCTTCGCGAGCGCGATCTGTTCGCGGATATAATCGGTCGCGCGCGGGAAGCGGATATCCTCCACATCCACGTTAAGCTCCGCGAGATCTTCAATAAAGAGTTTTGCATAACGCTCGGCGACGGCGGCCGGGGAGGTCTCCTCGCGCCTGGCGCCGAGAGACATCTTGTCCTGGCCACGATCTCCGTCGCCCACGAGGTGTCCGACATCGGTGATGTTGATGACTCTGCGCACCCGGTAGCCGGCTGCCGCGAGCGTGCGCGCCAGCGTGTCGGAGAATATGCTGGCGCGGAGCCCGCCGATGTGCTGGCGGCTATAGACGGTCGGGCCGCAGGTGTAGAGACTCACCACGCCCTGTTTGAGCGGGATGAAGAGCTCTTTCGTGCCCGAGAGCGTGTTGGTGAGGAAAATCGCGGGGGAACGCCGCTCACTCGCTCCGCTCTTTCCCCCCAGAAGACGCGCGAGCCACCGCATGGATCAGGCGAGCCAGCGCTTGCGGGTGAAGAAGAAGGCCATGCATGCGACCGTCGCGAGCATGATCGCAAGGATGATCCAGAAAGCGTTCGGGTTATTCACGAGCGGCGTTCCCGGCACGCCCATGCCGAAGGTGAAGGTGATGAGCTCCAAGGGCAAAACGATGAAGCTGATGACCGTGAGAGTCTTCATCACTTCGTTCTGACGGGCCTCGAGGAGAACGGCGTTAGTCTCCCGCAGCTCGGTTGCAACCGCACGGTGCGTCCCCGCGAGTCGGGCGACCTGGGAGCGCTCGGCGTTGATGCGAAGCACGCGCTCGCCAAACGTTGTTTCAAAAAAGCCGCGCGAAGCGAGCATTTTCAGAAATCGCCCGAGCGGCTCCTCCTGGCTCACGAGCGCAGCCTCGAGATGGAGAAACTCACGCGTGATAAGCGAGACGTCACGGACCGTGTCGCGCTCGTGCCCGCCGAACATATCGCGCTCGATGCGACTGAGGCGGGCGGCGATGTGGTTCGCGTGATCGCGCACCGCGCCGAAGAGGTGCGCGAAGAGGATTTCGAGCAACGTGTCGTTAGAAAATGACGCTCCGCCGCCCACCAGCTCCTGGGTCTCGAGAAGTTTGCGGAGCCGGTGAATGGGCGCGACGACCTCATAGCGGATCGTAAGCACGAAACGCTTCCCGACGACGAAGTCCACCTCCTGATTCTTCGTCTCGCCGTCCTGTTCGCCTTGGGCAGGGAAGTGGAGCACGAGGAGGACGAAGTCCGTGTCGCCCGCGACCAGGGGCAGCGGGGTGGGCGAGAGGAGCTCGGTCTCGAGACGCTCGCCGATAGAGAACTCGCGCGCGACTTGCCGGATCTCCTCGTTCGTCGGTCGTTCGATGTCAACCCAGACGCCCCCGCGGTGCTCGTGTCGATAAATCATTGGAATTTAGTATAGCATCCACCCGAGATGCTATACTCTCGGGAATGATCTGGCGGGGGAAATTAGTCGCGCGTGCTGTGTCCTATGCGGTGGTGGCGGCAACGGCATTCGGCATCGGTCTCTTGCTGGGGGGGAGCGGGCAGGTGCAGGCAATCGTGACGCGGGTGCCGCTCCTGGGCGACGGACTCGACGCGACTCCGGACCAGAGCGCAGATTTGAGCGACTTCTGGAAGGCTTGGAATGCTCTCGGGAGCGACTACGTTATCACCCACTCTTCCTCCACCCTCCCGACCACCAAAGACAAGCTCTACGGCGCGATAGAGGGCCTTGCAGCGAGTTACGGGGATCCTTATACCGTTTTCTTCCCGCCGAAAGAGGCGAAAGCGTTCTCGGACGACATTTCCGGCTCCTTCGCGGGCGTGGGGATGGAAATTGACGTGAAGGACGGCGTACTCACCGTCATCGCGCCCTTGAAAAGCACGCCGGCCGAGGCGGCCGGCGTGAAGCCAGGCGACAAAATCATCGCGATTGATGGAATCTCCACCGAGGGTATCTCCACGGAAGCAGCCGTGAGTAAGATACGCGGCGCGGCGGGTACGAGCGTGGATCTCTCTTTGGTGCGGGCCGGAAAGCCACTAGAAATCAAAATAACGCGGCAGATTATCCAAGTCCCCGAGACCAACGACGCCCTCGACCCGAAGAGCGACGTCTACCACATCGCGCTCTACGAGTTCACAGGCAATTCAGCCGGGCTCTTCAATCAGGCTTTCGAACGTTTC
>JACQBN010000015.1 GCA_016194455.1 Candidatus Kaiserbacteria bacterium
CGCGGCCGGACTTTTTTCCATTCAAGCTATCGCCGCCTGGCGCCTTGGTTTTCGTTTTGGTCCGCTGGCCTCATGGCGCCATAGCGGGGTGCGCCAATTTGTCCACCTGTTGCTGCCCCGCACCCTCGGTCAGTCTGTGACGCAGATCGATCAGTTTGTCAACGTGCCGATCGCCACCCGGATCGGCCCGGGCAACCTGACGATTTTCCGTTTAGCCAACGATATCCAAGATGCGCCGATCAGCATTATCGGGGTGTCGATGGCCACGGTCGCGTTCCCGGTTTTTATCGAATTGCTCAGCCAAAATCGGCGGCAAGAATTCATCGAGCACTTTTCCAAAATCGTCCGGCAGATTCTATTTTTGATTATTCCCATGACGGTCCTTCTGCTGCAGCTGCGGGCCCAGGTCACCCGGCTGGTCGGCGGTACGCACCTGGTATCCTGGCCGTCGACGATTACCGCCGCCCAGACGCTGGGTTTTTTCGCTTTGTCTTTTTTCGCCCAGTCCTTGATCCCGGTCCTGGCCCGCTCGTTTTACGCCATGAAGGACACCAAAACCCCCGTGCGGATTACGATCGCCGCCGTCGGTCTGGATATTGTCGGATCGATTGTCCTCGGTCACCTGATGGGGGTCAAAGGATTAGCGCTATCATTTACGATCTCCAATATCCTGAACGCCGGCGCCCTGCTGTTTGTCTTACGCCAGCGGCTCGGCAGTCTGGATGATGAGCGCATGTTTCAATCAGTTCTCCGGGTGATGGGCGTGACGATTCTCATGGCCCTGACCGTCCAGGCCGCCAAGTATTTCCTGGTCACCTTCGGCCTTGACCTGAGCCGGGCGGTGGGGGTCTTGGCGCAGGCGGTGGTCGCCGGCCTGGTCGGGGTTCTGAGCTACATGATTTTTGCCGCTTTGTTTCGTCTGGAAGAAGCCTCGCTCATTACTCAGGCGTTGCAGGCCTTTCGTCAAATGATTGTCGGTCAACGACCGAGCAACGGTCAGGATGCCCCAACCATATGACCCGGCACCGCCGACCGTCTGCTCGAAGTGACCGGCACGATCAGTAAACGGGACATGCAAGATCAGGTCCTGGACCAAATGGACATCGAACGGGAGCGAGGGATTACCGTCAAGCTGGCGCCGGTGCGCATGGCCTGGCGCGGCCATGAACTGAATCTAATTGATACCCCGGGCCACGTTGACTTTAGCTACGAGGTGTCCCGCTCCCTGGCGGCGGTCGAGGGGGCGATTCTCGTGGTCGATGCCAGTCAGGGGATCCAGGCCCAAACCTTGGCTAATTTGGAGCTGGCCCAAACGCAGGGCTTGGTCATCATTCCCGTTATGAACAAGATCGATTTACCCAATGCCGATGTAGCCGCGGCCAGCACTGAGCTGGAGAAGCTCCTGTCGGTTGATCGCGCGGATATCATTCTCGCCTCGGCCAAACTTGGACAAGGCGTTCCGGACATTCTCGACCGCATTATCGACCGGGTGCCATCGCCGGCGGGCACAACAAGCGCGGCGTTGCGGACGCTGATCTTTGACTCGACGTTTGATGCGTACCAAGGGGTCGTCACCTATGTCCGGGTGGTTGACGGGGCGATGCGATCCGGTCAGAAGGTGCGTTTCCTGGCCACGGGGGCGACGACCACCGTGCTGGAAGTCGGTCGATTTCGACCCAAGCTTGAAGCGACAGAGGCCTTAACCGCCGGTGAAATTGGCTATGTGGTGACCAGTTTGAAAACCGTGACCGAGGCGCGGGTCGGCGACACGATCACCACCGACCCGCCGCAGGTACAGGCCCTCCCGGGATATAAAAAAATTCAACCCATGGTCTATGCCGGTGTATTCACGGCCAGCGGTGATGACTACCCGCGCTTGCGAGAGGCGATGTCCAAGCTCCAACTCAATGATGCCGCCCTCCAATTTGAACCAGAACATTCGCCGGCCTTAGGCTATGGTTTCCGCTGTGGTTTTTTAGGACTGCTTCATCTGGACATCGTCCAAGAACGCCTCCGCCGCGAATACAATTTGGAACTGGTGGTGACGGTGCCGTCAGTCGCGTATCATGTCTATGTCCAAGGCAGTGAAGCGCCATTGATTGTTCGCGGTCCACTGGAACTTCCGGATCCATCGCAGATTATCCGGATCGAAGAACCA
>JACQBN010000020.1 GCA_016194455.1 Candidatus Kaiserbacteria bacterium
GGTGGTGGTGGCGCCGGCACGACTGCGGGCGGCTCCGCCGGCACGGGTGGACAGGGCTTCATCTTCATTACATACAACTACACTACGCCCAGTATAGTCATAGGGAGGATCGGCCAGGCTCTCTTCTTCAACGGCGTTACGCAACACCTACAGCTACAAGCAGGTGGTTCAATTTCCAGTATCAAGTCAGTCGCTTTCTGGGCGCGGGCAAGCACCACCGCCGCAATCGCGCAAGGGCTCATCAACCTCACGGGCAGTACCGTGTACATCTCCACCGACTCCAACAAAGTCATTTCGGCAACCGGTTTCACCTCCCCTACCTATTATATAGACGGCGTTGCCTCTTCCACCGCTGCTCTCTACGACGCGCAGTGGCACCATATCGTTGTCACCGGCACGGCGAACATAACCGGAGACCAGATAGAGATCGGGAGGGCGAATGACGTTCTCTTCGGCGGCTCACTGGATGACGTGCGCCTCTACTCCACCACACTCACCGCGGCCCAGGTCGCGCGCATCGAGGGCCTCGGCGGGACGACCGTGGTCAACAAGGTCCCCAGCACCCCGACCACTCTAAGCGGCTCCGCGCTCCTCCTCCACTACAGTTTTGACGGTACGACGCTCGGCACCACAGTCACCGACACGAGCGGCAACGGCCGCAACAGCTCGGGGAGCACGCAGACGTTCCTCACCTCCGGCACGACCTGGACGGTTCCCTCCGATTGGAACTCCTCAAACAACACGATTGAATGCATTGGTGCGGGCGGCAATGGCGCTAGTGGTGGCTCTCGTGGAGGCGGCGGCGGCGGTTCCGGCGGCTACGCAAAAATCTCAAACCTCTCGCTTACCCCCGGCGCCTCAATTTCCTACATCGTCGGTACTGGCGGCTCTAGCAACGACACGTACTTCAACGGAGCGGCCTCTACCACCGCTTCCATCAGCTGTGCGCCGGGAGTTAACGGTGTCACAAACGGAACTGGGGGGCAGGGCGGGCAGACCGCAAACGAGACCGGAACAACTCTGTACGCTGGGGCTTCCGGCGGCTCGGATTCCAGTGGCGGTGGCGGTCGAGGGGGTGCCGGAGCCGCCGGCCCAACGGGTGCTGGGCAGGCTGGCGGTGGCGGAACAAACGGTGGGAGTGGAACGGGTGGCGGGGGAGGAAGTAACGGCGGATCTTCTTCAGTCGGAGGAGACATTCCAGGTACCGGTAGTGGCGGAGCAGGCGGCAACGGTACCTCGGGTACAGGTGGCGGAGCGGGTGGTGCTACGGGGAGCCACGATGGAACGGCTGGCACGGCAGGCGGCGGGGGCGGGGGCGGGGGCGGAATTGGTCTCTCTGGCTCGTCGCCCGCCGGCGTGGGCGCTGCGGGAGGAATGGATACCGCTTGGAACGCTTCGTATGGAGCTGGCGGCGGTGGCGGCGGCGGAGGAGGTATAGCCGATTCTAGCAACACGAACGCCGGCGGTGCGGGCGGAAACGGATCGAAATACGGCGGCGGTGGCGGCGGCGGCGGAGTAACTGTCGGTAGCGGTGGCGCCGGTAGCGGTGGCAGTGGCGGCCAGGGAATCATCGTCATCACCTACGGCCCGACACCCACGGCGACCGCGGGCAAGATCGGCCAGGCGGTCTCCTTTAACGGTACTTCTAGTTACATCGCCGAAACCGCAAGCATCGGGAGCATCCAATCGGTTGCGCTGTGGGCGAAGGTTAGTTCCGTTGGCTCCTACGGCCTCTTCAACCTCACGGGCACCACCGTCTTTGCCTCTACCACCTCTTCAGGCTCCCTGACCGCAACCGGCTTCACTTCTCCGGTCTATTATATAGACGGCGTCTCCTCCTCAACGCCGGGCATCTGGGACACCAACTGGCACCACATAACTATTACCTCCACCGCTGCCATCACGGGGAGCCAGATAGAAGTGGGGCGCGCGAACGGCAGTAGCGCCACGAGCTACTTCAATGGAACGCTCGACGACTTCCGGCTCTACAGCAGTCTCCTCAGCGCGACGCAGGCCCTGCGGCTCTCGCAGCAGTAGTGCGTGCTACACTTTTTGTATGAAGACCGTACGCGTGGCGATTAACGGATTCGGGAGGATCGGGCGCGCGTTCGTGCGGCGTTCGGCCTCCCGTCCCGAGCTTGAACTCGTCGCGGTCAACGATCTCGGCTCACTCGAGAATCTCGCGTATCTGCTTACATACGACACCGTCTACGGTCGCGCGCCCTTCTCGGTTAAGGCCGATGAGGGCGCGCTTATCATCGCCGGCAAGCCCGTGAAGTTTCTCTCCGAGAAGGATCCGACGCAGCTGCCCTGGGGCAAGCTCGCGATCGACGTCGTGGTGGAGGCGACCGGCCTCTTCGAGGAATATGACAAGGCGAGCATGCACCTCGCCGCCGGCGCGCGCCGCGTGGTCACCACCGCGCCCGCGAAGGCCGATGCTCCTAACGGCGCGACCGTACTCATGGGTGTCAATGAGGAGAAATTTACAACCTGCGCGATCACCAGCAATGCCTCGTGTACCACCAACGCCGCGAGCCCCGTGATCGCAATCTTGGACGAGGCCATCGGCATCGAGAAAGCCATGCTCTCCACGACCCACGGTTACACCGCGAGTCAATCTCTGGTCGATGGCCCCTCGAAGAAAGATTGGAAGGAGGGAAGGGCCGCGGCGCAGAACATCGTTCCCACCACGACCGGCGCCGCGATTGCGGTGACCAAGGCGTATCCGATGCTCGAAGGGAAGTTCGACGGCATATCGCTTCGCGTGCCGGTCGCGGCCGGCTCCATCGCCGACATCACCTTCATCGCGAAGCGGCCGACCACCGCGGAAGAGGTGAACGAGGCGCTGCGAGTGGCGGCGCGCGAGCCGCGCTGGCAGGGCATCTTCGCCGTGAGCGAGGACCCGCTCGTCTCGAGCGACATCATCGGTCAGCCCTATGGCGCTATCGCGGACCTGCCGATGACGCATGTCGTGGACGGCAATCTGGTCCGCGTCCTGTCGTGGTATGACAACGAGATGGGATACACCGAGACCCTCGTGCGGCACGTGATTACCGCAGGCAATGCCTAAGGTTTTTATCGCCGCTGATCACGCCGGCTTCGCGCTGAAGAAGGCGCTCGTACCTTATATAGGTACCCTCGGATACGAAGTGCAAGATATGGGGCCGAAAACGCTTGATCCAACTGACGACTATCCAGATTTTATTATTCCAGCGGCGCAGAAGGTCGCCGCAGACGCAAACGCACGGGGCATCATCATCGGGAAGTCCGGCGAGGGCGAGGCGATGTGTGCGAACCGCATTAAGGGAGCTCGCGCCGCCGTCTTCTACGGCGGCGCGGAGGATCTCATCCAGCTCGCGCGGGAGCATAACGACGCAAACATCCTCTCGCTCGGTGCCGACTTCGTTTCCGAGGACGAGGCGAAACGGGCGGTAAAATTATTTTTAGAAACGCCGTTCTCGGGCGATGCACGGCATATCCGGCGCCTCGCGAAGTTCTGACATGAGCGTCATCGTCCCGGCGATTCTTCCCGGCAGCAAAGCAGAGCTCGACGCGACGCTCACGCGCCTCGCGAGCGTGGAGGGCGTGGACACCGTGCAGGTCGACGCGGTGGACGGCCGCTTCGCCGCTCCGGCCTCGTGGCCCTACGGCGGCCGCGAGCGCGAGCTCGCAGCGCTCGCCTCCTCAGGCGCGATGTTGCCCTACGCCGGGCGTTTCCTTTTTGATATTGACCTCATGGCGCTCCATCCAGAGGCAACGATTGGCCCCTGGGTCGCGGCCGGCGCCTCGCGCCTCACGCTCCACGCCGAGAGCAGCGATGTCCTGCCGCAGATTATCCGCCAGCTCCGCGAGCAGTATGGGCGCGACCGCGGATTCGTCCCCGCGCTCCTCTCGCTCGGGCTCGCGATCGGCGTTGAGGCCGACGCGTCTCTCATTGAGCCGCATCTCACGCATCTGGATTACGTGCAGTTCATGGGCATCGCAAAGATCGGGAAGCAGGGCGAGCCCTTTGATCCGCGCGTGGTGGGCAAGGTGCGCGCCTTCCATCGCCGTCATCCGCACATCCCGATCCAAGTCGACGGCGGCGTAACGAAAGCGACGGCGCCCGCCTTGCTTGCCGCGGGCGCCTCCCGCCTCATTGTCGGCTCCGGTCTACTCAAATCGCACAATATCCAGAAGGAATTTGACGCGCTTGTAGCGCTCGCGGCCGTCTACGGCATCTACGAGAAGAGCTAGGCACCCGGGCGGTGATACAATGGGCGCGATGGCTTCTCCGGCAGAGAATCTTCCGGCACTGCAGAAACGCGCGGAGCAGATCCGCGAGACGATTATAGAGATGCTCGTCGCAGCGGGGAGCGGGCACACCGCCGGCCCGCTTGGCATGGCCGATATCTTTGCCGCATTTTATTTCCATATCCTCAAACATGATCCGAAGCGCCCGGATTGGCCGGAGCGGGACCGGCTGATTCTTAGCAACGGACACATTTGTCCCGTCCGCTATGCGGCGATGGCGCACGCGGGATACTTCCCGGTCTCGGAGTGCCTCACGCTCCGTAAATTCGGCTCCCGGCTCCAGGGCCACCCGGAGCGGCTGCGGCTCCCCGGGATTGAAACGACCTCGGGGCCGCTTGGCGAGGGGCTCTCACAGGCCGCGGGCGTCGCGTACGCCTTTCGCATGGATAATAAAAAGAACCACGTCTACGTGGTAGTCTCCGACGGCGAACAGGACGAGGGAAACACCTGGGAGGCGGCGATGTTCGTTGGCAACCAAAAGCTCCACAACCTCACGGCGATTATGGATCGCAACAACATCCAGATCGACGGCATGACCGAGGAAGTGATGCCGCTCGAGCCCTTAGTCGAGAAATACCGCGCCTTCAACTGGCACGTACTCGAAGTGAATGGCAACGACATCGCCGCCTTCATCGCGGCGATTGAAGAAGCAAAGACGATTTACGAGAAGCCAACGATGATCATCGCGCACACGATTCCCGGTAAGGGCGTCCCCGAGATAGAGTTCGACTACCACTGGCATGGTAAGCCGCCCACGGCGGAGGAGGGAAGGCGATTCCTCAAAGAAATCCGCACGATGAACGGCAAGATTGGAGGTGAATATGCATAATCTTTTGCGCATCACGAAATTCCCGCTCCGCGGCTTCACGCTCATCGAGCTCTTGGTTGTCATCGCTATTATCGGCGTTCTCTCTGCCGTGGTGCTGACCTCGCTTAATTCCGCGCGATCGAAAGGGAGCGATGCCGCCATCAAGGCCGATCTCCACAATCTCCAAGCGCAGGCGGAGCTCTATTATCTCGGGGCCGGCAACTACAGCTACGGCACGAATGCGAGCGGTTGCGCCGCCGGCATGTTCGCCGACTCCGTCGTCGCCAAGCAAGTGGCGGGTGCGCAGTCCGCGAGCGGCGGCACGACCGCCGCCTGCTACGCCAACGGCGGGAGCTATTTAGTCGGTGTCAAGCTCGCGAGCGATGCGACAAAGTGGTGGTGCATCGACTCCACCGGCGCCGCCCGCCAAGAGAGCGGCGCCTTTCCCGCGAGCGCGACTTACGCCTGCCCCTGATCTTTGTATGCTCAATCCCGCCGCACACCTAGCCGCGAATATCTTTGACGACACAATCGCGAAGGCGCCTACCCGAGACGGCTTCGGCACCGGCTCGGTCGCGGCGGGGAAGGAAAACGAGAACGTCGTCGTGCTTTGTGCCGACCTGAAGGAATCCACACGAGCAGAAAAGTTTGAGCAAGCGTTCCCTGACCGGTTTATCGAAATGGGCGTGGCCGAGCAGAACATGACGACAGTAGCCGCCGGCATGGCGCTTGCTGGGAAAGTCCCTTTCACCACCTCTTACGCCGCCTTCTCGCCCGGTCGGACCTACGAGCAAATCCGCACCACCATCGCGCTCAATCGCGTGGGGGTGAAGATTTGCGGCATGCATGCGGGCGTCTCGGTCGGGCTCGACGGCGCCACCCACCAGATGTTGGAGGACATCGGCATGATGCGCATGTTGCCGGGCATGATGGTCATCGCGCCTGCGGATTCCGAGGAGGCGCGTAAGGCGGTGCTCGCCGCGGCGAAGACTGACGGGCCCGTCTATCTGCGCTTCAGCCGCGCGCCCACTCCGGTCTTCACGACGCCCGAGACGCCGTTTATCATCGGGAAGGCGTTGACGCTCTGGGAGAGTACCGACCCGAAGGTCGCGATCTTCACGACCGGCTCCTTGGCCTACAACGCCCTTCTCGCCGCCCGCGCACTTGGCGCTGGCGGGACCGGTACGATTGTGGTTAGCGTGCCGACCATCAAGCCTCTCGATGAAGCTGTAATTTTGTCGGCTGTTCAGCGCGCCGGTCGGGTAGTGACCGTGGAGGAGCACCAGATTGTGGGCGGATTTGGGAGTGCGATCGCGGAACTCCTCGGGAAACGCCATCCAGCGCCGATGCAGATTCTTGGCATCAAGGACCGCTTCGGCCAGTCCGGCACACCCGAAGAACTCCTCACCGAGTACGGCCTCGACGCTCTCCACATCATCGCAGCCGCCCGAGCGCTCGCCCGGCTATAGTTGAACTATGGTACAGAAGATCAACACCTACCTCGCCGTCCTCGCGATCACCATCGTGGGCAGTGGGGCCGCGCTCCTCATCGTCCATATTGCGACGGCACAAAGCTTCGCGGTTGTCTCGCGAAGCAGCGAGGCCGGTTACTCCTCGCTCGAGAAGTCGCTCCTGCAGCCCTAGTTCAAAGCGGCGTCGCGCGATAGTCTGCGGGAGCGTTTTTCAGATATTCTTCTAGTTGCGCGCGCGTGAGGAGCCCCCTCTGCGCGCCGATCTCCTGCACGACCGACATAGAATTGATCGGACCCCACGCAAGCGCCTCGGGGATGTCTCTGCCAAGCAGCAACGCGACGACGACGGTCGCGGAGAATGCGTCGCCCGCGCCGGTGCGTTCCATGGGCGGGCCGGGCTCGGGATAGAGCCCGATTTTCCATGCGCCACTCTCGCCAAGCGCATAGGCACCGGCGCGTCCGTCGGAAAGGAAGCAGAGCTTGGGGCCCACAGCACGCATCGCCTCCATCAGCTTCCTCGGGTCCTCTTCTTTTGATTTCAAGATACGCTGATACTCCTCCTTATTGCAGATGAAAATGTCGGTGCGCCCATAGATGCGTGCGAGGCGTTCTGCCCCCATGTCCATCTGGAACGTCCCGGGCTGGAAGGCGAAGGTGATTTCGGAATTCTTCTCGAGCCACGCCGCGACCGCGTCGTGGTACGCCTCTGTGCCAGCCGCGATGGATGAGAAATAGAGCGCTTTGGGCGCGGGCAGATCGGGTGGGAACTCGTAGGGATACGCTTCGTGCCGGATCAGGATCGTGCGCTCGGAATCGTAGGAGAGGACGTAGTGATGATTGGTCGGGATATCTTCATGGCGCACGACATGTGTCGCATCCACCTTCTCGCTTGCAAATTGGGCGAGGACGTCGTCTCCATTACGATCGGTCCCGATATTGGAGACGAAGCCAGAATGAAGTCCGAGCCGGGCCGCGCAGACAGCGGCGTTCGCCGCGTTGCCCACTCCCGGCACAAGCTTGGCGGACTCGTAGGGGATCTTGTCTGCCCAGCGCATGGTGATGGTGCAGTTCTCGTCGTTGACGTCGCAGCTCGTGCGCGCGTCTTTGAGGAAGATAAACTCGTCCACGGTCGTGTCGCCCACCGCGAGGAAATCGAGCGCAGCCATTCCCGCATGATAGCATGGGCGTATGACCGATCTAGTCGCGGTTGCTCGCTCGCTTTTCGCCGCAAGCAAGGGAATCCTCGCCGCTGACGAGAGCGTTGCGACCGCGACCAAACACCTTGCGCGGTACGGGATCTCTGCGGGTCTCGAGATGCGGGGCAAATTCCGCGATCTATTTCTCGGCGCTCCGGATATAGCGGAGTACCTCTCCGGCGTCATTCTTTTCTCAGAGACGTTTGATCAGAGAGGGAAGGACCGCAGCCTTTTCCCGAATTCGCTCGCGAAGCGCGGCATCGCCCCAGGAATCAAAGTGGATGACGGCACCGAGCCCTTCCCGCCGAGTCCCGCGGAACTCGTTACTAAAGGATTGTTCGGCCTCCCCGAGCGCCTTACGAAGTACAAGAAGAAGGGCGCGACCTTCACCAAGTGGCGCGCGGTCTTCCGCATTGACGGCGATAGCCTCCCTACCGCCCACGCGATCCACGAGAATGCGAAACGCCTTGCGAATTATGCCAAAGAAGCGCAGATGGCGGGGATGGTACCAATCCTTGAACCCGAGGTGCTCTATGAGGGGGTGCATCCGCGCGCGCGCGCCGAGGCGGTGCTCAAGGAAACACTCTCCGCGCTCTTCGCCACGCTCGAGGAACACGCGGTTGATCGCGCAAGTCTCGTCCTTAAGACTTCGATGGCGCTCTCGGGGAAGGGGAGCCGGAGGAGGGATACGCCCGAGGAGGTAGCGGAGAGCACGCTCGCGGCACTGCGTACGGCCGTGCCTCGGCAGCTCGCCGGTATCGTCTTCCTCTCCGGCGGACAGAGCCCGGAGCAGGCAACCGAAAATCTCGCGGCGATCGTACGGCTGTCCCGAGCTAGTCGAGGGGCGCCGTGGCCGCTCTCCTTCTCCTTCGCGCGCGCGCTCCAAGAGGAGGCGCTCGCGGTGTGGAAGGGGGAAGACGCGAATGTGGGCGCGGCGCGTGAGGTCTTCCTCGCGCGCCTGAAGAAAGTTGCGGATGCGGTGCGTTTATAGTACGCTCCTCAAGTCATGCAAATGCTCTCGGTGAAGAAGCGCGATGCGTCCTTGGGCAGCGCTCGGGCTCTTCGACATACAGGCAGCATCCCGGGCGTCGTCTACGGTCCGCACCAGGAGGCGACCCCACTTGCGGTTGAGGCGAAGGCCTTTGATAAAGCGTTTGCCGAGGCGGGCGAGGCAACGGTGATTGCGCTCTCGGGCCTCGGCGCGGATCTACCGGTTTTGATCCACGATATAGATCTCGACCCGCTCACACATCGTCCGCGGCACGTGGACTTTTATGCCTTTCCCAAGGGAGAGAGGGTACAAGTCGCGGTGCCGCTCTCCTTCGTTGGGGAGTCCGAAGCCGTGAAGGTCGGCGCCAACCTCATCAAGGTGCTCCACGAGCTTGAGGTCAGGGCCGACCCGATGAATTTGCCCCACGCGCTCGAGGCCGACCTCGCGCTCCTCGCGAAGCTCGGCGACCAGATCCACGCGCGCGATATCAAGCTTCCCTCGGGCGTTGAACTCATGGTGGACCCTGGCGAAGTCGTGGCGCTGACCCAAGAGGTGGTGGAGGAGAAGGAAGAGGCGCCGGCGGAAGTCGACCTGGGCGCGATTGAAGTGGAGAAGAAGGGTAAGGAAGAGGCGGAGGGCGAGGCGCCGCCCGTTCCTGAAGCGAAGCCGGAGTAATACGCCTGCGCCCGCCGTGCTAGAATAGCCGCGATGCAGCGGTTTTTTGTTTTTTTCGTAGCCGCGCTTGTGATGGCGTTACCCGCCGCTGCAAGTGCCGAGAACGCGGCTCTCCAAGTTGCGGATCGTCAACAACAGCTCCAAGCGCAGTTAGATCAGATCGAAAGCCAGATCGCCCTACAGCAGCAACTCCTTGATGTCGCCCAGAGCCAACATCAGACGCTCCAGAGCCAGATCGACGCGCTGGATGCGGAGATCAAGAAGACGCAACTCCAGATCAAAGCGATCAATCTCACCATCGAGCAACTCTCCGGCGGCATCGCAGGCGACAACCAAACGCTCACCACGCTCTCTGTGAAGCTCGCGAGCGAGCACGAGTCGCTCGCGCAAATCCTGCGCCAGACGCAGGTGCTCGACAACTACTCCATCGCCGAGGTCGCGCTCTCCTCGCAGGATGTCTCTAACTTCTTCGGCGACTTAGACGCATTTGTCTCCCTCAAGAGCTCACTCGCCGCGTCCGAGAGTACTATTCGGGAGACGAGCGCCTCAACCGAGGCCGAGAAAGAGGCACTCCAAGCGAAGCTTGAGGAGCAGGAGCAGCTCCGGACCGAAGCGACGCTCGCGAAGCAGCAGGTCCAGGCGCAGGAGCGAGAGAAGCAGCAGCTGTTGGCGCAGACGAAGGGCGTCGAGGCCAACTACCAGAAGCTCATTGCCTCTTCCCAGAAGACGGCGGCCTCCATCCGCTCCGAACTCTTCACGCTCCGCGATTCCGCGGCGATCCCGTTTGGCACCGCGCTGACGTATGCGCAGGCCGCGGAGCGCGCGACCGGCACCCGTGCCGCCATCACGCTCGCAGTCCTTAAGCAAGAGACGAATCTCGGTGAGAATCTCGGCACCGGCACCTGGATGGTGGATATGAATCCGACGCGCGACCGACCCGTCTTCCCCTACATCACGCAGGTGCTTGGCTTCGACCCCAACAAAATGCCCGTCTCGCGCAAACCCTCCTACGGCTGGGGTGGTGCGATGGGGCCCGGGCAATTCATCCCCTCTACCTGGGTCTGCTACGGCGGCTTCGTGAACGCGCAAACGAACACCTGCGCTCCCTCCTCGGGTACAGGAAATTCCTTCTGGCAGGGGCCTTGGCAGTACGTCGCGAGCAACGATAGGGTGCGTAAGTTGCTTGGCAGCCCCACACCGACCAATCCCTGGGACGCGCAGGACGCTATTATGGCGACCGCGATGCTGATGGCAGACAACGGCGCCGCGACCCAGAACCCCGCGGACGAGCGTCTCGCTGCACTTCGCTACTTCGCAGGCTGGACCAACGCGCGGAAGCGCGCGTACGCCTTCTACGGCGACGGCGTGATGGAGTTCGCCGCCCAGTTCCAGAGTCAGATCGCGATTTTGAACGGGGCATAGAGCCGGACTTGGCGCCCGAGCTCTTTTCTGCTATAGTCGCTCGGCATGAAGAAAGATATCCATCCGGACACGTACCGGGAAGTCATTTTTGAAGATCTCGCCTCAGGTGCGCGCTTTCCTATTGGCTCCACGGTCACGACCACTGAGACCGCCAAGGGAGAGGACGGGAAGATGTATCCCAAGTTTACGGTTGAAATCTCCTCGAAATCGCATCCCTTCTACACCGGCGAGGACCGCTCGCTTGATACCACCGGCCGTGTCGAGCGTTTCAAACAACGCGCCGCCAAGAAATCCGCCCGGAGCGGATCGGCCTCCGGCGGAAAATAATCCAAATGGACTACGCGGACTACCTACGCGGGTTACAAGAAGCGAAAGAAAACCCCGACGCACCGCCAAGCGCAGTCGTTGTAGAACTTCGCGCGGGGGCAGGCGGCAACGAGGCCGCCATTTTCGCCAAGGAGCTGCTTGGCATGTACGAGAAATATGCGCAGGCGAAGGAGTGGAAGGTCCGCGCCGTGGACGCTTTGACGCTCGAGATTGCCGGCGAGGGCGCATATGACGCGCTTCGCTACGAGACGGGCGTGCACCGCGTGCAGAGAGTCCCCGCGACCGAGAAGTCGGGGCGCATTCACACCTCCACCGCCTCGGTCGCAGTGCTTCCGATACGTGACAAATCGAAGATAGAAATCAATCCCGCTGATATCGAGATGGAATTTTCAAGAAGCGGCGGGGCAGGGGGGCAGAATGTCAATAAAGTGGAGACCGCGGTGCGGCTCATCCATAAGCCTACCGGGATAGACGTGCGCTCCTCAAGCGAGCGCTCGCAACAGGCCAACCGCCAGAAGGCCCTCCAGATCCTCTCCGCGAAACTCGAGCAGTTGCATGAAGAGGAGGAGGCAAAGAAGCACGCCGCAGAGCGCAAGAGCCAAATAGGCACCGGCGACCGCTCCGAGAAGATTCGCACCTACAATTTCCTCCAAGACCGCGTCACCGACCACCGGCTGAAAGAATCCTGGCACAATCTGCCGCACATCATGTCCGGCAGCATCGACGACATCGTTGCCGCGCTCCGCTTGCGTGCTACGCAGGAATCCGCTAAAGTACCAGCGTAAATGGCGACGAGCACGCAGGATAAAGAGGTACAACGCCTGTTTAATGCAGGCGCGCATTTTGCGCAGGTCCGCTCGCGCCGGCACCCCTCGATGAAGCCCTTCATCCTCGGCGCCGCCGGCCGCACCGAGATTATTGACCTCGCGAAGACCGAACAGCAGCTTGAGATCGCGAAACGGGCGCTCAGTGCTTTCGCCAAGGAGGGAAAGATTATTCTCTATGTGGGCGGCAAGGCCGAAATTGCGCCGTTGGTGAAGGCCGCTGCAGAGCGGGTCGGAGCGCCCTATGTCGCCACCCGCTGGCTCGGCGGGACCATAAGCAATTGGGCGGAGATCAAGAAGCGCATCGACCGCCTCGCGAAGCTCCGCGAGGATCGCGCAGCGGGCACACTGGCGAAACAGCACACCAAGCTCGAGCTCGTCCTGCTTGAGCGCGAGGAGAAACGCCTCGCGCTGCGGCTCGATGGGATCACGACACTTGCAAAGCGTCCGGACGCGCTCCTTATCGTTGACACCAAGCATGAGAAGCACGCGGTCAAGGAGGCGAAGGATGCGGGTATCCCAATCATCGCTATTATGAACTCTGATTGTGCTCTCACGGACGCGACGTATCCGATCCTCGCGAATGACGCCTCGCGCTCTACGGTGGAGCTCATCCTCGGCGAACTTGTCGAAGCGTTTGAAAAAGGTAGAATGGCGTAATGGAAATTACCGCCGAGAGCATCAAGCAACTGCGGGAGAAAACCGGCGTCTCGGTGATGCAGTGTAAGGAGGCGCTGGCGGAGGCGGGCGGTGATCTCGCGCGCGCCGAAGAGATTTTACACAAATCTTCTGGTGGAATCGCCACAAAGAAGGCGGGCCGCGCACTGGCGGCCGGTATCATCGGTAGCTACGTCCACGACGGCACCATCGGCGCGCTCGCACTCCTCTCCTGCGAGACCGACTTCGTCGCGAAGAATCCGGAGTTCGCGGCGCTCGCCCGCGAGCTCGCGATGCAAGTCTCGGCGATGAATCCAGAGAACGCAGATGCGCTCTTGGCACAGCCTTTCATCAAGGACGCAGGGAAGACCGTCAAGGATCTTCTTAACGAGGCGACGCAGAAGTTTGGCGAGCGCGTGGAGGTGAGCGAGTTCGCGCGTCTCTCCGCGCGCTAGCTATGGGATATCTCATTTTTCTTTTCGTAACGATCGCTTTCCTTGCGGGCTTTCTCGCGCTTACCAGTTATGAGGCGCGCCGCGGAATGCGCGTCTTGGCCAGCTACCGCGCCCGGCTCGATGAGGAGGCGAAACGCGCCGCGTTTGTCCTCACCCACAGAGACCTCTCGCGCTATTTGCAGGACGAGAGCAAGCATCTCGCCGAGCGCGCGAGCCACGACCTCGCTCATCTCTTTCTCCAGCTGGTGCGGGGCGTCGAGCGGCTCCTCACGCGCCTCGTGCGGCATCTGCGCATCCGCCGGGAGCTTGCCCCGACCTCCCGCGAAAACGCGCGGGAGTTCGTGAGGACACTCGCGGATTTCAAAGAACAGCTCCACGCCACACACCCCGAGATCCCGACCGTGCACGAGGTAAAATAGTCAGGTGCCGAGGTAGGGCCGACGTCAGAAGTCGGCCTCCCGACCCCCCGACTTTCTGAACGTCGGGGCGTCGGGACTCAGTCAAATACACCAAATGCCATTCGTGTATATCTTGCAGTTCCCTTCCGGCAAGTTCTATGTCGGGAGCACCGAGCATCTCGAGAACCGCATGAAGCATCACGCGGGCGGCCACACGCCCTCTACCAAGCGTTTGGGCGAGAAGCGCAAGCTTGTATTGGTGCAGGAATATGAGACGTTAAACGAAGCGCGTTCCGTTGAGCGAAAGCTTAAGAAACTAAAGCGCCACGATTATATTGCGAAGATAGTACAAGACGGATACATTAAGATTGTTCCCCAAACGCCGGCATAGCTCAGTTGGTAGAGCAACGCTTTTGTAAAGCGTGGGTCGGGGGTTCGAACCCCTCTGCCGGCTCCAATCTAAGATAGAGCCTATCGATATTTTCTCAGCAACTCATTGAGGACTCTCATAATCGGGGTTCTCCAATCGTTCTCCAGTTGCATACGAAGCAATTTCAAAAGCGTCTTGTCATTGTTGAATAACTTCTTCTTTTCTAAACGGTAAATTTTATTGAGAATTTCGTAATCCTCATTAGTCGAGAGAACGTATTTCTTTCTATCGCTTGGCTTTATCCTAAAATTTTTGGTCAGTTGTGTCTGACGTTTTTTCAAAATTTTCATGTACTCTATGTCTCCCGAACTTGCCTTGCGCAACGCAGCACCGCGCAACCCTTTCTTGTAGTAATAATCTTCTATTGCCTGCAGAGATTCTTTCATTTTTGTGTACTTGTAGTTGCCGTCGCGAGCGCGCCCTTCGGGAATTGTTTTTCTAAATCTTCAAGCGAGGTGAAGCCATAGGAGGCTGTGCCCTGGATGACGAAAGCCGGAAGCGTGTTCTTGATCTTGAGAAGCGACTCCAGCGTCCGGAGCGCCCCGACGCCCAGATGATACTCAAAGGAGTAGACGCGGAGCTTCGGGTACGTCGTGCGCAGATACGAGAGCGCGTAACCGGCGTTGTCGCAATCCGCGCAGTCACCCGCGTTGCTATAGAAGTAGAGAACGGTCACGGGCTTGGTGCCGCAGGCGCTCGCGAGCTCTCGGGTCACGAGATAGTCGCGGATCTCGAGTAAGGAGTATTGCTTCTTGAGTGCGATCACCCGCGTGTTCTCACTCCCGAGCTGGCCCTCGGCGTAGGAGAGACGATCACCGAGATCCCCCAGTTCTCCCGAGAGTTCGGTGTTCTCGCTCACGCTCCCGCAAGGTGCGGTCTCGAGCAAGGAAAACTGAGTATCCAAAGAGAGCGTGTCGATAGAGATCTGATTCTCGATTGCCGAGAGCTCGGCGATGCGCTGCCGATTCAAATAATTTACCGCATAGAGGACCGTGCCGATAATCGCGATGGTGATAACAAGCGCGATGAGAGCATTGCGGGAATGGAGTGACATAAACTAGCGCCAGGAGCGATGCGTGCCCGTCACTACATCCGCGGTTGCGCGCATCAGCCACAAGGGCGCGACGACCCCGTAGAGCAAAAGATACGAGAGGAGGCCGAGCGTGAGCGAGCCCGGAGTGCGCGAGAGGCGCTTGCCAATCGCGATCAGCGCGATCGCGGCCAGCACCGTCAGGAGCGCAAGCGCGGGGAAAAGATCAAGGGGGGCGTAGAACCAATCGAGCGTATGCGCACTCGGGACCAGTGAATAGGAGAGTGGCACCCCGCTCCGGAGGGCGGGAGCGGCAAGCGCGTGGCGCGCGAGCAGAAAGAGAGAATTGGAAAAGAGCACGATCGCACCGAAGATGGAGACGAGGCCAACAGGAAGCACAAGGCAGCCCAAAGCGCCGTGGCGGGCATTGCCCACAAGGTCGCGGTATTCCCCGAGCACGTTCCGGAGGAAGCCGCTCGTCCAGCGCGTACGCTGGCGGATAAGCCCCATAAGGGTCCGCGGTGTCTTGGTATAGACACGTGCCCGAGGAGCGTTTTCTATCGCAAATCCGTGCTTCTGGAGCCGAAGCGCCATCTCCATATCCTCCGTCTGGTGGCCGGAGCGGAACCCGCCAAGCGCGACCACGATCTCGCGCCGGTAGAGCGAGAAGGGACCGGGGGTCACATAGAGGCCGTTGACCGAGGAGAGCACGTGCCGGACCGTGATGCCGAAGATATACTCCGCATTCTGCATGTGCTGGAGAATAGTAGAGGGCTTCGCGACCGACATCGCCGCGGTCACTGCGGCAACATTCTGTTTTTCAAAACAAGGAATAATTTCCGCGAGCGCGTCGGACTCCACGAAAGAATCCGCGTCGAGGCACCCGACGATCTCGGAGTCGGTCACGGCAATACCAGCATTAAGTGCCGTGTGCTTCCCGCCGTTCTCTTTATGGATGATGCGCACCTGCGGATGCCCCGCGAACTTCGCCATCGCAGCCGCGGTGTCATCCTTCGAGCCGTCGTTAACGAGAATGACGGAAAGTCTATCGGTCGGGTAGTGGAGCGCGAGCAAGGATTCGGTGGTTTGAGTCAGCGTCACGGCTTCGTTGAAACAGGGGACGACGATGGCGACGGAGGGTGTTATGCTCCCGGGAACGAAACGTCGCGCCCGCCCGTAGCGGGCGGGCGCCGAGAGTAGCGTCACCAGAATGAACGATTCAAAGAAAATCGCGACGAAGAGGAAAGGATACGCCAGCACCTCCGGATTCATAGTGGGGCGAGTATACCACGGAGCGCAAACTAGCGGATGGTCGCAGCGAAGTTCTTGGCGGTGGCGTCCTCAAGCGTCTTGTGGAGCGCGTTCACCTCTTCGTTCGTGAGGGTGCGCTCAAGCGAACGGTAGGTGACGCGGTACGCGTAGCTCACGTTCCCAGCCCCGAGCTTCGCCTCGTTTTCATACTTGTCGAGGAGCTCAACTTCTTCCACAAGGTCGCCCGCGACGTCGCGCACCAGATCAAAATAATCATTCGGTACGAAATCATTCTTCACGATGAAGGAAATGTCGCGCACGATGGGCGGATACTTGCTCACCTCCTTATACGCGCGCCCGAGCAAGAGTTGTTTCTTGACCCGCTCGTCAGAGGACCACAGGAGCCGGATGTCGGGGAGCTGCATGCTGATGATGGCGAGCCGCTCGAGCCCGAAGCCGAACGCCCAGCCGTTGTAGCCCTCGAGTCCCATCTTCTCGAGCACCGACTTCTTCGGCATGCCGCTCCCCACGATCTCGATCCACTCATTTCCGGTCTTCACTTCCACCTCGGTCGACGGGTCGGTGTAGGGGAAGGTCTCGTCGGGGAAACGGTACTCGATGTCGCCGAAAATGCTCTTGACGATGTCAATGAGGACCTTTTTAAGGTCGTCGAGCGTGAGCGTCCTTTGTGAATCGGGAACGAGATACCAGGCGCCCATCTGATGAAAGAC
>JACQBN010000021.1 GCA_016194455.1 Candidatus Kaiserbacteria bacterium
CTTCGAATGAGAGTGCGGCGTCGGAGAGCTTCAAGCGCTGAAGCGCGAACTTGAGCGCCGTGAACTCGTTTTGGCTTTCAGGATAGAGTGACGCCCACACGACCGGCCGCGGAAGCGCGTAGCCGGGAAGCGCGGGAAGCGAACATTTTTCGGCAATGAGCGTGTCGCCGACGAGAGCGATGCCGGGCTCCTTGATACCCGTAACGACGTAGCCTATTTCGCCGGCAAAGAGCGTTTCGATTGGTTTCTCCTCTGGCGTAAAGCAGCCAACTTCGAGGATGTTTAGTTTCTTTCCGATTGCGACGAGCGCGGCGCTCTGGCGCGTCACAAGAGAGCCGTCGAAAACCCGCACGTACGCGACAACACCGCGGTGCTCGGAATACGCGAAGTCGAAGACGAGCGCGCGAGCGCCAGCTCCATCATAGTCGGTCTTCGGGGGAGGAATGCGCGCAACGATTGCCGAAAGAAGCTCCGGCACTCCTTTCCCTGTTTTACCAGAGACAAGTAGCACATCGGATTCAGGAACGCCGAGAACCTTCGCAGTCTCCGCGCGTGCTTCGGGGATGCGCGCCGCAGGCATGTCTATCTTCGTCACAACCGGAAGGATCGTTACACCTGCGGCGTGCGCCATGGAAAGCGTCGCCAACGTCTGCGCCTGGATGCCCTGCGTCGCATCAACAAGAAGCAGAACCCCCTCGACCGCGGTCAGGGCGCGCGAGACTTCGTAGGCGAAATCGATGTGCCCGGGTGTGTCTATCAGGTTCAGAATGTATCCCTGCCCTTCGCTTTGCTCAGGGCCGTAAGGATGCAAGAGCATCCTTACGGGCTGCATCTGTATTGTGATGCCGCGCTCGCGCTCAAGGTCCATCTGGTCCAAAACCTGCGCGCGCATCTTCCGCTTCTCCACCGTCTTCGTCGCTTCCAAGAGGCGGTCAGCGAGGGTGGATTTCCCATGATCAATATGGGCAATAATAGAAAGATTCCGAATTCGAGAAAGATCTATCATGCGGAAAAGCGCGCAAGTTCTCCTGATACGACTGCGCGGATCTCGGAAAACTCCTGGCTTTTCAAAAGATAGAGGGTGACGGCCCATATGGCAAGGCCGGCGGCGGCGGCGCTCGCACCCTGCACGAGAAGGCCCAAAGTCGTCGTGACCGGAAGCAAGGGCCCAAGAAGCTGCAGCGTCGCGTACGCGCCTCCCGCGCCGATGACGGATGCGGCGAACGAAGTGCCGAGCGTGTGCCACGTCCGCTCTTCAAAACCGAACTCCCGGGCAAAGAGGTAAGCGAACAGAGCC
>JACQBN010000028.1 GCA_016194455.1 Candidatus Kaiserbacteria bacterium
GAAGAAGAAGATTGCGTCCACGCTTGGGATAGTGCGCTGCGGATTTACCTACAGCACGCCCTCGCGAGGCCGACCGGAATCCAATTACCGGCGGCGCCTACAGCAGTCCGTCACTCCATCGCCCATAAAAACGGTCACGGAATATTAACCGTGTGTCCATCGGGTGCGGCTCTCGCCATCCCCTTAGGCCCGACTAACCCTTAGCTGATCACCATGGCTAAGGAAACCTTGGTCTTTCGACGTGCGGGGATCTCACCCGCATTGTGGTTACTTGTACCGGCATTCTCACTTCCATACGCTCCAGGACGGGTCACCCCTTACCCTTCATCGCGAATGGAACGCTCTCCTACCGCTTGTGCACTTCACAGAGGAGGCGAACTGAAGTTCGCCAAGTTTGTTTGGCAGGAACGGGTGGGATTCGAACCCACCTACCCCCCGGATCCGGGGCGCTCAACCAGCCGAGCTGCCGTCCCTACACCAAACAAACAAAAGAACATTACAGGTTAAATACAAAGCCGATCAGGGCGACAATCTGAACGAGCATCACGATATTGTCGACTCGACGCATATTTATCTCCTGTTGTTTTCCTCTATGAAGCGCACAAGCCCGCAATTTCGGCACTACGCTTAACCCCGATCATCTTCGGCGCAAGGATCCTCGATGAGTGAGCTGTTACGCTTTCTTTAAATGGTGGCTGCTTCTAAGCCAACATCCTCATTGTCGAAGGACCCTCACTTCCTTGTGATGTACTGAGCGTAGATTTTGGGGCCTTAATTTGCGATCCGGGCTCTTCCCCTCTCGACGCGTGGAGCTTCGCCCCCACCGTCTAACTGCCGCGCGGAGCAGAGGGTATTCGGAGTTTGATAGGAGCCACGAGATTTCTCCCTGTTGGCCCCTTCCAGTGCTCTACCCCCCTCTGCACATATCGCGACGCCAGCCCAAAAGCTGTTTCGGAGAGAACCAGCTATTCCCAGATTCGATTAGCTTTTCACTCCTTGCCACAAGTCATCCCAAGACGTTGTACGATCTACGGGTTCGGGCCTCCATCCGCATTTCTGCGAACTTCACCCTGCTCATGGCAAGCTCATCTGGCTTCGGGTCGTATGTATCCTACGAACGCGCTGTTAACGCTCGGTTTCCCTACAGCTCCACCCCGGAGGGGCTTAGCTACGCAGGATACACACACTCGCCGGCTCATTCTTCAATAGGCACGCGGTCGTGGTGAACCCCTTGCGGGGAACCCATTCCCACCCTTTGTAAGTGCGCGGTTTCAGTTCTATTTCACTCCCCTCTCGGGGTTCTTTTCACCTTTCCCTCGCGGTACTGGTTCACTATCGGTCATAGGATGTATGCAGCCTTGCCGGTTAGTTCCGGCAGATTCACTCGAGCTAATCGTGTCTCGAGCTACTCAAGAACAGGAGCAAGAGTCGTCAGGCATTTCGCGTACGGGGCCATTACCCTCTGGGGCGCTGCTTCCCAGCAGCTTCCGCTACGCCGACGATTGATAACTCTTCTCGTACAAGTACGATGTTCCTGTCTTACAACCCCTCCCTCCGAAGAAGGAGGTTTGGGCTTCTCCCGTTTCGCTCGCCGCTACTCAGGGAATCACAATTGTTCTCTTTTCCTCCAGGTACTGAGATGTTTCACTTCCCTGGGTTTGCTCACGCAAGCGTTACCCCGCGTGTTTCCCCCATAGGGGGATGGGTTTCCCCATTCGGAAATCTCCGGATCACAGGCTACAAACCGCCTCCCCGAAGCATATCGCCGGTTAGTCGCGTCCTTCTTCGCCATCCTAGGCCAAGGCATCCGCCGCGCACTCTTTAACGTCTCCCGTGCGGAGACCTGCATATCACGATCACTTTATTTTATTGCACTTCACGCCGCCCCCTGCTTCAGGAGCGGCTTACTATGTATGCGTATTCATTTGTCAAAGGTCGCGCGCCGTCGAAAAACGCGAACCGCCCCATCGGGGCGGTTCGCGTTACAAACGCGCGGCCATCAAAGGCCTATCCCCGGAAGGTGAAGGTTTGTAGTTTTTGTAGACACGTGCGCGGAGTATAGACGAGGCGCAAAACGCTGTCAACCGCCCTGGGGATAAAGCAACACGCCCGCCGCGCGGCGGGCGTGTTGCTTTCTGAAATCGTTATTTGACTTCGGAGTGTATCTTCTCCAGCCAGCGGGCCGCCGCTTGCTGGCCTCCGAGCCCGAAAGCCAGGCCGACCGCAAGCGCAACCGCAATGACGATACCGGTGAAGAGTGTCTGCACGAAGGCAGAGGCGACCTGCAGCTGCGAGAGCGCCGCCAAGAAGGCGAACACCCAGATCGCGTAGCGCGCGACCTTGCCGAGGAAGCCCGCTGCAACAAGTGAAGCCGCCTTGGCGGAGCCGACAACGACGCGTTCTGCCGCTTGGGCGACGACCGCCGCAACAAGCAGGATCAGGACCGCGACGATGACCTGCGGGAGGTAGCCCAAGACCACGTCACGGATGAAGAAGTTCACCGCCTCGAGGTGGAGGACATCCAGCGCCGCGACCAAGAACACGATGACGAAGAACCACTCGACGAGGAAGCCAAGAAACTTCCCCGAGGAGAGTTCGAATCCGGCGCGCGCGAGCGCGTGCTCGAAGCCGGCAGCCCGGAGCGCGGCGTCAATCCGCAGCGAATTGACGATCTGCGCCACAACACGGCCGAGGCCCATACCGATGAGCCAGCCGACAATGAAGATGACAATCGCAACAACGAGGTTGGGGACGAACCCGACCAGCCCGTAAAAGAGATTCTGGAAGGACTGGTTGAGCACGTCGGCCCAGGTGGTGAAAACCATAATGAATACGTGGGATTATTGGTTAAATACCCGCCTCACGCGAGCATCTACCACCTAGTGTAGCAAGTTCTAGAGCGCTATCTTGGCTAACAAAAGACGGTGTGGATAGTCGAAAACGTCTCGCAAAAGACGGTCGTAGACTCCCATTCGATAGCGGAAGTCAGCTGTGGAGAAGGCGGCGTAGCGGATTTCGCGCCCAATTTCCGCCTCAAGCGTAGCAACGGCGCTCGCAAGCGCGCGATCGTTGAGGTGCTCCCCTACCACCAACAGATCTATCTGCGGGTCGAGCGCTCCGGTGAAGAAGCCCGAGAGAACGACGAGGCGGAGCGAACCGGCCTTGCGCACTATCCGGACGACATCCGCATTCTGGAGATTGCTGGTCTGCCGGATGAAGACATCGAGCGCTGCAAGGTGTTCAAAACGGGGATTTATCTGGTAGCGCAGCGGTTTACCGCGGCGCTTGCGGAGCAATCCGGCGGCGGTGAGATCCGCAAGCGCGGAGAGGGTGGCGCTTCTCGAGAGCTTCGCGCGAAGGGCGGCCTCGGCGAGGGTGAGCGGAGTCGCTTGATTGAGTAAGAAGAGCCGCAGGAGCCGAAGCCGAGCCGAAGAGCCGAAGATGCGTGTGAGCGATCCCATAGACGTGGGCCTAGTGTACGGATTTGAAAGAGCAAATGCAAAGCACGCCCTCGCCACGGGCGGGGGCGTGCTTCTTATTTTTCCTTTTCTTATTTCAACGTGACTTTCGCTCCGGCTGCTTCGAGCTTTTTCTTCAGCTCCTCCGCGTCCTCCTTCTTCATACCCTGCTTCAAGATCGAGGGAGTGCCGTCGACCAGATCCTTCGCCTCTTTAAGGCCGAGCGCGAGCACTTCCTTCACCGCCTTGATGACGGCGATCTTCTGCGCGCCTGCATCGGTTAATTCCACGTCCATTGTGGACTTTCCCTCTTCAGCTCCGACGCCCCCGGGGGTCGGAGCCCCGACCGCAAGCGTCGGGGCCGCAGAGACGCCAAATTTTCCTTCGAGCACCTTCACGAGCTCGGAGAGATCAAGAACCGTCATGGTCTCGATTTCCTCCACGAGCTTTTTGAACTTGCTTGGCACTTCTGTCGTTATTTTATTTTCTTCCATATTTATTTTTTAATTTCTGCAACCTGAGAGAGCGCGACGACCAGTCCCTGGATCGGGCTGTTAATGATGTTCACGAACATGCCGCGGAGCACCGGGAGCGGCGGGATCACTGCGATTGCGGTGATGCTCGCAAGGTCACGATACGCGTTGTCGAAGACACCGCCCACGAGCACGAGCGCCCCTTTCAGCTTCTTCGCGTGTTCGTAGACGCCGCGCGCGGGCGCGGTCGCGTCGCCTTCCGTCGTCCAGGCAAGCGCGATCTCGCCCGGCAAATCCGGCAGCTCGCCGATGTACCCCTTCTCAGCGAGCGCCCTCCGGAGGAGAGTTTTCTTCGCGACGACATAGCCGATGCTCTCACCTTTCAGCGCTCTCCGGACCCGGGCCGCATCAGCGACCGCGAGCTTGTTGAAGCGCACGAACACGAGGGAGGAAGCGCGGCTAAGGATGTCGCCGAGCTTTGCTGCGATTTCTCGCTTCTTCGCTTTGGTAACTGCCATAGGATTTTATTCCGTACGAACGAAACAAAAGGAGAATTCGACCGACGAGGTCTCCCTGCGCCGGACTTCTGCCATCCCTCGCTATCGCTCGGGACCTGCGGCCGACGGTCTTTGGTTCGTACTGAAAAACTCTATCAGAAGCTGCCGACCGCTGCAACCTGGCCCGCCACGCCGACGAAGCGGAGCGCGACGAGCGCAATCGCGATAATGACCGCGAAGGCTGCGGAGAATTTCACGAACTCAACGACAAACGGCAGCATGCGCCGTTCCTCCTCGCGCCGCGCCTCTTTATTTCCCGGACTGTTCATGGGCTTTTATTTTTGCGAGATCGGCAGTTGCCGCGGTATCGGAGGGATCAAGACGTACGACCTCCGCCAGGAAGAAGGCGGCGTTGGGGAGATCAAGAGTGTTCTCATAGTAGGCGGCGGCGCGGCGTGCCGTTTGCAAATCGCTCTTGTAATCCGCCTTGCCGAGTGCGGCCTCGGCGGAGGCACCGGCGGAATCCCCCGTCGTGCGAGAGATCTCTGCGAGTACGAAGTGCGGCTCGGCGAGCTCCGGTACGAGCGCGATGTAGCGGGTGAGGAGGTCGCGCGCCTTCGCATAGCCCGCCCTGCGCGCCTGCGAACCCGCCGGGTGTGCGTTCGCCTCGGTCAAGGAGAGATTCACCAAAATGTACCGGGGCTGCGAGCGCTTCGGCGAGAGGCGTATCGCCCGCTCGAGCGCGGCAGAAAAGAGCTTCTGGTCGGGCGGCGTGTCGGGCGGCGCGAGCGAAAGCACGTGGGCGAGGTAGAGCGCTGTGCGCGCATCGTACGGGTAGCGGTTGAAGGCACTGATAAGAAGCGGGAGGGCCGACTGATACGCCGTGACACGTGAGGGGCCCGTGAGCCGCGCGGCCTGGGTGTTCGCATACATATCATAGGCCTCGTAGCTATACTCAAGATCAGCATAGGTCCCGAGTGCGCTCCCCCGCGCGAGAGACTGCGCCTCCTCTCTAACATCGGTAATCTGGTAGAGATACGCGTGCTGCACATCGTGAGCGGCGAGCGCTGGGAATGCGGAGAGTGGAATGATAAGGAGTGCGAGTATGAGCGCAAGTGCCCCGGCCGCATATCGGGAGTACCGTGGGAGCAGGAGTGCTCGCGGCGACGTATCTCCGAGCGAGCCTGCGAGGAAAGCCGCGAGCAAGGCGAGCAGAAGCCAGAAGGAGGAAACGGTGTCAAAGACGAAGAAGTTCTGTAGGGCGTAGGTGAGGGCGAGGAGCGCGAAGAGTCCGGCGACCTGCGGCTCGCCCTGCGCCTTGACCCGGCGCGCAGCGAGGAAGAAGGAGGCGATGAGCGCGAGGTAGAGCAGGAGCCCACCGACCCCGAACTCGGCTGCGTAATCGAGGAACGCGTTGTGTGAGCGGTCGAACCACTGCTCTTGGATTTTGGTCGGATCGTAGAAGCGGTTGAAGAGCGTATCAACGTGCTCCGCCCCGTAGCCGAGCCACGGGCTCTTCGCAATTTCCCCGATCATATTGCGCCAGACGAAGAGGCGGCTCGCAACGTCTGGATCATGGGTGCCGATGGAGGCGATGCGCGCAATGGGTTGGAATGGAACGTGGACAAGTTCAGCGCGAAATCCGAAAAAGAGCCCGGCGAGGATAACGAGAGCAGCGAGCGCCCCCGCGGAATAGCCGCGGGGGCGGCCTCCCTGCGTCAACGTGAAATAGACGAGCGCCACTACCCCCGCAAGCGCGAGCGCGAGGATAGTGCCACGCGTTGCCGAGAACAGGATTGCGATGATCTCAAGCGCCGCGCCCAGATAACAGGCGCGGCGAAGACCGGGGCTGAGCGTCCGCGCGGCAAGCAGCGTCGCGAAGAACGCGATCCCGAGATAGCCGGCGAAGAACTCGGCATTGCCGAGCAGACCCCCGATACGACCGCTCGGAGCGAACAGCCACTCGCCGATGCCGTAGAGCGCGACCGCGCTCGCGATGAGCGCGACCGCGCGGATCAACCGTTCAAAAAAAACTTTGTCGGCAGAGAGCAGAATAAGATAGAAACTCGCAACCGCGCCGGTTAACATCAGGAGCCCGTCGCCTCGAGCGAACGTGCTCCAGAAGCTGCGGTAGAAATCAAGTCCGGCCGCGCTCGCAAGATACGCGAGCGCGAGGAGCGCCCCGGGGATCCACGTCTCCCGACGCTCTAACCGCGCGAAGAAGAAGGCGCGGCCGGAGGCCGCGAGCAGCAGGAATGCACCAAGCGAAAGGAGCGAGAGCGCGTAGAAGAGAAGCGTCTTGGGGACCAGATAGGGATAGATCGTCCCGCCCGCAATCACGACGGGCAAGAGGGCGGGCGAAATGAGCAGCCACGGGTACGCACGTGCTATATATTTCATTGTTTCGCTTTAAGCCGGACTATCTCCACGTCAATCGCAGAAACGTCTTTGCCCGGAGAGAGCATCTTCACCGCCTGCCAGGCCTTGATCGCGTCGGCGAAGCGCCCCTGCCCCGCGAGCCACTCTGCCTCTATCGCGAGCACTGGCGCGGTGTCGCCGAACTCTTTCGCGGCGTCGGTGAGCGCAGCGAGGATGAGCGCGTTGTCGCTCGGGAATTGCCGCGTGAGATAGGTGAGGCGCTCGAGATGATATTCAAGCTGCCGGGGCTCCGTCGCGACCGCCTTCGCGTACGCATCCGCCGCGGTGTGGTATGCGCCGAGCTCGTCCATCAGGTGCGCGAGGTTCGCGTAAGCGAGACCTTTATTTTGATGAATGTGGGCTGCGCGGTTATAACTTTGGTAGGCTCTGCGACCGTCGCCAAGCAGGGTGTCGTCGTTGCCGATGCCGATGGAGAGATCATAGTCATCGTACTCTCCCTTCCCGAGCAGGCCCTGGAGCTTTGCAATATCCGCATTCGCGTGGCTCATGAGAGCGTCGTTGCCGGAGTAGGCTCCCTTGAAATTCCAAGAGGGAATAGTGTCCGCGGCATTAATCGGGAACGCGGGCACATGCACCTTCTCGACGTAATACCAGAGACCCGCCGCGACCACGAGCGCGACGAGTCCTGTGGCCCACTGCGTTCTGCTCATGTCCATATTGAAAAGAGAATACCACAAACCCAAAAACCGCTCGCGCAGAGCGGTTTTGTGTTTACGGGAGCGCTAGTGCCCAAGCGAGGCGAGATACGCGCGCGTCTTTGGCCCAAAGTAGCCCACGGCCGGCGTGATACCGACGCTCTTCTGGAACTCCGCGAGCGCCGCGCGGGTGAGCGGGCCGAAGTAGCGCGTGCCGCCGTGCGCCTTAAGTGCTGCGGCGGCGGGGCCGAGGTGTTTGGCGATCAGGAACTGCTGGAGGGAGAGCACACCGCCCCCCGTCGTGCCGAGACCGAGATTAAGGGTGAGTGAGAGGCCTGCGGGCACCGAAGGACCGGTATTTGGGCTCGGCGCGCCTGGCGCAGAGTAGGGTGGCGCGGAATAACCGCCGCCGCCACCCCCACCGCCGCCGCTACCGCCCGTGGTGGCCGGCGTTGTGCAGAGCGTTGCAGAAGGAGTGACGGTAACCGTGATGGCGCCGCTTGCGGTGTTGGCATAGTTGAGCACGGACTCGTCGCTGTTGCAGGTGTTGCCGACGAGCCCGTTGAGGTTGTTGAAGATGAGGACGTTGCGGGCGGGAGCCGTCACCTGGAGCAAGGATCCCTGCTGGAGCGTGAAGGAGAAGGACGAGGTGTCGACGGTCAAGGATTCGACCGCGGTCGGTGATCCGGAGATATCGAGCTCAATGCCGCCGACACTCAGCTTGGTGCCCACTGCGAATTGCGCGTCGTCGAACGCAGCGAATGCGAGCGTAGGCGCGCAGAACACCGCAGCTGCCGCAAGGGCGAGAAGCGAGAACGTTTGTGGCGTGCTCAAAGACGGTTGCATGGGAGAGACCTACGGGGTCGTCAGGACCGCTTTGCTCCACTTCGTGCCGCTGTTGCAGACCCAGAGCTTGCCGCTTGTCCCGAGGAACAGGCTCCCCTTCGCCGGACAGGCGGTCGTGTTTTCAACGAGACCGGAGTCGTCGCCAGAATTTATGACTGCGCCGCTTGAAACGCGCACGTCCGCGGTGCCATAGGAGACCGCCGGGTAGGCGCCAATTGCCGCGTGATAGAGGTCGAGGCCGTAGTTGAAGTGGCTCCCCGGCGTTGAATTGAGATTCATGACGCCGAAGGCGGAGTCCGCCGTGACCACGCCGCCGTCTCCGTCCAAGACCGCGACGACGGCGCCGTCAGCACCCGTGGTCGCGCCATCGCTCCCGACGAGACCGAGCAAGCCGCCTTTCGGATACTCTGACGCGCTGCTCGGGCTCCCCGTAAGTGAATAATCGCCGATGACTCCGCCCAGATAAGCGTACTGGCCGGTCAGGGTATCGCCGTGGATATTGCCCATGACGCCCGCGCCGAACTTCGGGTGGGTGAAGTCCACGCCTCCGAAGGCGACGTTGGCTTCCGCATCTCCCGCGATGGTTTGATAGGAGTGGCCGTCGCCCGGCAGCGCCGTATCGGCGGTGATGAACCCGCCGGTCGTGATGCTGGTGCTAATGACCGTCGCGGCCTGCGCGATGCCCGCGCTGACGAAAATGACTGCGAGCGCGAGGATGGCGGCACGGGTCGGCCTACCGAGACTGTTCAGATACGTTGTGATGCTCTTCATATATGTGGATAGATGGATACTCCGGCAAATAAGCGAGGTGCGAACCTCTTAAAGTCAAGCGTAGCATAGCCCGAATGCACAAACGTTCCGCATGAGTGGATAACCAAAAACAAAAACCACCCCGAAGGGGTGGTTTTTGCTCGCTAGGCCAATATCCTAGCTGGAACTTCCTTGAAGAACTCGCGCAAACCGAGAACTACTTGGAGTAGCTCGTCGTGTTCGTGGTGAAGTCCTTGAGGAGGAAGCCGCCTGCCCAGTCACTGGTGCCGGTCGTGTGGCCGGGTGCCGAGCGATCAGACCAGACCGTGTTCTTACCCACTCCCGCCGCGGTCGTCGGAGTGACGAAGCCGCTGTCAGAGGCAAGGCTAAGCGAGATGGTGCTGCCGGTCGTGTAACCAGCAACCGTCGCGTAGAGGTCGTAGATCTTGCTCGAGCCCGCAGCGATTTGCTGGTACTTCGCCTGCGTCGCGTTCTGCGTCAAGTCGATCGTGATCGAGTTGATCGTTGTCGATGCAGACGTAGTCGTGTTGTCGAGCAGGTTCACGGACGGAGCGGCCTCATCAACGAGGTACGCGTTCGAGAGCTGGTCCGCCGTCGCAACCGTATCGGAGGTCGCAACGTTGAACTTCAAGTGCGTCCACTCGACTGCGCCTGCCGGATCAGCAGTGATGCTGAAGCGGTAGAGAGCCGAGCCGGACGAAGGCACAGTCGACGGAGCCGCCAACATCGCAAAAGTCGGAATCGACTTGAAGACGTAGAAGGTGCCGTTAGAGGCCAGGTTCGGGCCGCTCGTGCCAGAGCCGGTGCCGTTCACGTTCGTGAGCGGCGTACCAGCAGCGTTGATCGAACGGAAGTCGTTGTTCGCACCGCTCGTGCCGCCGCCGCTGATGAGGGCGTTGATCGCCGCACCAGAAGTGGCACCCGAAGCGACTGTCGGCGTACCGACGAAGACGTCGATGTTAGACGAGTCGTTGGTCGGGACGTAGAACTGAAGACCGGTGAAGGTCGCCGTTGCATACGGGTAGGTTGCGGTAATCGCCAGCGCCTGTGTTGCCGTCTGGGTTGCGCCGTTCTGGTCCTTGTAGGAGACCGTCACGTTCGTCACCGAGGTGGCTACCGCGTTCGGGATCAGGACCGCGAGGTTCTGGACCGTGAACGCGGAGTTCTGCGCCGCGAAGTTGAACTGAGCAACCTTGACCGAGCTTGCGCCCGCGACGACGTTGTTGGATGTAGGATCACCCGCACCACGCGTCACCGAGAGCTTGCCCGTTCCCACTGTAATCGTCTGGAGCGCCACGTTTGAGCCAGCCGTTGGGCCGACTGCAGCGGACGTCCCAGTCGTGTCCCCGACACCGCTCGTGGTGTAATCCACGGTCGCGATGACAGGGCCTGCGTTCGCTCCCGAGAGGATGTTCGCGTACACGTCGATGGTCTTCGTCGAAGACATCGCAATGTCGGAGCTCAAGGAGAACGAGTTGCCGGTCGAGGGCGTCGTGATGGTCGTGCCGAGCGTTGCGCCCGTCGCGTCATCCTTCAGCCAGAGGTTCGTGAGCGAGGCGGCGTTCGCAGCCGTCAGGTTGATCACGATGGTGTTGACCGTCACGCCTTCCGTAGAGCCGGTCGAGAGCGTGAGGGCACCGATCTTGGCGTTCGTCGTGCCCGGAATCATGGCTTGTGCGCCATAGCCCGAGTACTTCGTAGCCGTCAGGGACGAGTTCGTGACCGTGATGAGCTGCGCCGCGACGTCAGTCGTCGAAGGCACGTTCACCGCGTTCAGCGAGCTCTGTCCTTGCGCGTTCGAGGTCGACGCCTTGAGCGAGACCTTGACCGTTGCGGTGGTCGAGAGGTTCGCGTTGATGCTTACCCCGCTACCCACCTTCGCGTCGCCGTAGATGTCAACCATCGTGTTGATGCCGGCCGGGAGGATCAGAGAAGAACCAAGCGCGAAGTCTGTGGCCGCGCCAGTACCTTCCCCAATTGCCTTCGTCGAGCCGACTTGGATACCGTTCACGAAGACCTTGCCGTTCGCGAGGCCGCCGTGAGTCTCACCGCCCGTGCCCGCGACCGTGTCCGCGAAGACATTGAGGTCGTTGACCTTGACCTGCTCACCGGAAGCGAGAAGGTCGAAGCTGCCCCACTTCACGTTCGAAGCGCCAACGGCGACATTCTGAGTCGGAGAAGCAGGATCCTTGGAGACCGAGACGCCGGAGGTGCCGCTGACGAACGCGATCGTGATCGCGCCGCCGGAAGTGACCGCACCGAAGGTCGTGGTCGAAGGAGCAAGCACCGGAGTGACCGGCTGGTTCAACTGACTGTCAACAAAGAGCGCGTCCGAGGAGCGCTGCACCGAGAACTGGATGGTGCGGTTGCTGCCTCCTGCGATATTCGCGAGCACCTTGATGACGTGGCCCTGCGTCGAGAGAGTCATCGGGCTCGCCGAGAGGTCGAAGGTGATCGAGCGGTCGCCTGCCATAGCAGGAACCGCTGAACCGACCTGCGTGCCGTCGACATAGAGCCGGAGATTCACGAGGTACGCACCGTCAATAGAACCGAGGTTGGTGAACCGCATAGACCAGATCTTGACCGGATTGGTGGACACGTTGACCGTGTTCTGCCAGACCGGGTAGTCGTTCTGCGGGCTGATAGTCGTCGCTGCAGCCGGGATGGTCGTCGCGTTGAACGAGACCGTTGCGAGATTCGCCGCAGAGACTGTCTGGAATCCGCTGTTGATCGGGAAGCTGACCGAAGAGTCAAGCGTGCCCGATGAGCTGACCGAGACGAGGCTCGCGCCGATCTGCTGGCCGGACGTGCCGCCGAGGATGTCTGCGCGCACCGATGCCGTGAAGGTGCCTCCCGGGGCTACCCAGAAGATGCCGCCCGGATTGGTGAACGAGAACGACGAGTTGCTGACACCTGCCGAGTCGGTGAGGCGCATGACTCCGTTGTAGAGATACACGTTGTTCAACGTGGAGTCATTCGAGACGCCGATGCGGTGGAAGGTCAGGCCCGTGACGCTAACCGCAGAGCCGGTCGGGTTGACGAAGGTGAAGTCACCGAGGTCGCCAATACCCTGACCCTGCACGAGGACTGTGCCGTTCGGCGAGGTCGGCGAGAGCACGACCCGCAGGCCGTTACCCGTCACCGGAACCGTCGTCGTAACCGGACTGCCCGTGAAGGCTGCGCGACTCTTCGGGCCGAAGTATCCGGCTGTCGGAGAAACGCCTGCCGCCTTCTGCCACGCGCTCACTGCAGCCTTGGTCTGGTTACCGAAGTAGCCAGTCGCACCTGCAGGAATCGAGTAGCCGTTCGCAATAAGCGCATTCTGGAGGCAGGTGACGTCTGCGCCCTTCGAACCGACCGTGAGGTCTTTCGTGAAGGTGCAGGACGCTACCGCCGCGTGCGCGTAGGGCGCGAGCGAGAGCATCGAGGTCGCTATCGCGAGTCCCGCTGCCACCGCTGTCACCTTTGCGATCGCTTTCGTAGTTACTGTTTGCATAACGTTGTTAATGGTTTTAAGCGCACATGGTTAATCAAGTTGATTGAGAGCACACGCACTTTCACACTACCCCACAGCCGGCGGTATCGACCTGCCGGTCATGGGTTAGTTGGTAAGGGTTAGTGCGGCCTCAAGACAGGCCGCTATTCGGTTATCAAAGACCCGCCCTAGAGAGTAATGTGCCCCCGCTAGGACTCAGTGAGAGTATAACGGAGCACAAGCACCCTCGCGTTATTTGCGTGTGGATAACCCTAAAGAGGCAGAAACGACAAAAAGGCCGATTCCGGCCCTTTCTTCCGCCCCTATTCCCCCTTAGTCGCTACCACCCCCAGATCCTAACAAATGCGAGTTCGGGAGTCAAAGCATCCGGCTAGATTATTGGCTCCGCTAGAGAGTATGTACTCCAACGGCGTTCCCCTTTCTTAAGGACAACTCCACTCGCGACGAGGATCTGCAGTTCTCGCTGTATGGTTTTCTCGCTTAAACTCGGCATTATTGTTGAAATGTCCTTTATAGTTGCGTGTCCTTTGTCCTTTATGACCGATAGAACTGATTCTTGGCGATTGCTTTGTCCTATGTCCTTTAGATGTCCTTTAGGCGCGATTTGAGGAGTGTAGGATGGGGCCTTGATGCTCGGCACGGGAGTCTTCGCGCGCTTGCTGGCGTGCCGCATCATCTGTGCGAGGGTTGGTGCGTCCTCAAGGAAGAGGCGCGGCTCCTCATAGGCCGCGACCTCTTGGAGCAGCAATTGCGCCTCGCGGGAGATAAGTTCGACGTTCATTGTGGAGAGGAATCCGCCCGCCCGCGCGATCGCGAGCACGCTCGAGAGCGCGAGGAGCTCGCGCGCAAGAGCGGTCCGCGCGCCCGCCGAAGAAAGCACGGCTGCATCGATAAGCCCTACGGCGATGGCGTCAATGCGGTTCTTCAAGGACATTGATTCGGCGAATGCGGGGGAGATGAGGTGGATAGCTTTGGCAAGTCTCTCGGTCTTTTTGTATAAGAATACTCGCTGTATGTCCTTTTCAAATATGTTGGAAAATATGCTTTTTTCTAGGACAAATTCTTCTACAGATGTAGTTTTTGGGCGAATGTTCGCGAGCTTCGTTCCCTCCCCTTGTCCTTTATCAAATGCTATGTCCATAAGGCTTGTATCGGACATTATAGGCGTGCGCCTCGAGAGTGCAAGGGCAATGGGGGGCAGAGAGGCGAGAGGCGCGGATACCGAGAAAGCTGGTGCTACAATACCCGCACATGAGCCGCGCACAGAGAAGACGCCGAGCCGCTGCACGAGACCGGGACGCAGAGGTTGAGGAATACGACACCGTCGTCCGCTGGGCCTCCGCGGTGGTGTTCCTCGCGACGGGGGTGTTGCTTGCGCTTGCGGTCACCGGGAACGCGGGGCCTGCGGGGCGCGCGGCCTTCAATCTGGCATATACGATTGTGGGTATTGGCGCGTTCTTGCTCCCCATTGCTCTTATCGCTATCGGGCTCTATGCGGGTTTCAGGCGTCCGGTGCTCGCTCCCTTAACTGCATCGGGAGTTGCAATCATCTGTGCGAGCGCGCTCGCCTTCGCCGGGCTCTTCCCGGGAAGTACGTTTGGCGGAGCGGCGGGGAGTTGGGTGGGCGGAGTGCTCGAAAACTTCTTCGGCTTCTGGGGTGCGCTCGTGCTCTTGATCGCGGTGTTCGCCATCGGCTTCGTCATTGTGACCGACATCGAACAGATTGTGGAGATTGTCTGGGGTTGGCTCGGAGCACTCTGGAGCCGCGCGCAGTCTCTCCATACCGAACAAGAAGGCGAGGAGCCGCTCGAGGATTTCAGCGATGTCGTTGGCGTACCAGAAGAGAGTGCGGACGAGCGGGGCGTGGGAGTTCTTGAACACGAGCCGGTAGTAAATGTCTTCAACGCTCCCCCTCCCGCCGTCAGGAGCGTGCGCCGAGGTATCGCAGAGTTTGATGCGGAGTATACTCCGCCACCGCTCTCCATCCTTGGCGGCGATAGGGGCAAGCCCGGCGTGGGCGACATCAAGGCGAACGCGAACATCATCAAGCGCACCTTCCAGAACTTCGGCATTGATGTGGAGACGGACGAGGTGTCGGTAGGGCCCACGGTTACGCGCTATGCGGTCAAGCCCGCGGAGGGGGTGCGCCTCTCCAAGATTGTTTCTTTGGCGAGCAACTTGGAACTCGCACTCGCAGCACATCCAGTGCGCATCGAGGCGCCTATCCCGGGCAAGTCGCTCGTAGGCATCGAGGTGCCGAACTCAGTTAAGGCAACGGTCGGACTCGGCGGGCTCCTCATAGCCCCCGAGTGGACCGCGAGCCCGAAACCCTTGCTCGCGGCGCTCGGCCGCGACATCAGCGGCACGCCCCATTACGTCAACATTTCTAAAATGCCCCACGGCTTGGTCGCTGGCGCGACCGGCTCGGGCAAATCAGTTGCCATCCACTCACTCATCACTTCCCTTCTCTACCGTAACGGTCCTAATCAGATGCGGCTCATTCTCATTGATCCTAAGCGCGTGGAGCTCACAATGTACAATGGCATCCCGCATCTGCTGACCCCCGTGATTACCGACCCGAAGAAAACAATCCTCGCGCTCAAGTGGGCGGCCAAAGAAATGGAGCGCCGCTACAACATCCTGGAGGCCGAAGGTGTGCGCGACATTGACTCGTACCATTCCTCGGTGGTCGAGCCCGCACGCAAAAAAAAGGACGTGGATCAGCCCGAGGCGATGCCCTACATCATCATTGTCATCGACGAGCTTGCGGACATCATGTCCACCTATCCGCGCGAGCTCGAGGCCTGCGTGGTGCGGCTCGCGCAAATGTCGCGGGCGGTGGGCATCCACCTTGTACTCTCCACGCAGCGACCGTCGGTGAACGTGATCACCGGCCTTATCAAGGCGAACGTGCCGGCCCGCATGGCGCTCCAAGTCGCCTCCCAAGTAGATTCGCGTACCATCCTCGACGGCTCGGGCGCGGAGACCCTGCTTGGCGCGGGCGACATGCTCTATCTCTCGAGCGACATGCAAAAGCCAGTGCGACTCCAGACGGCGTTTATCAGCGAGCAGGAGGTAAAGAGGATCGCGCACTACATCAAGACCCATAACACGGGCGATCTCTCCGCGATTGATATGGGCGGGGGCGGCATCATCGCGACCGGACTCGAGGACACTATCGGTATCGCCTCGATGAATGATGACGACGAAATAGACGACGAACTCTACATCGCAGCGAAAGCCGCAGTCGAACAAGTTGGCCGCGCCTCAACGTCGTACCTGCAGCGCAAGCTCAAGATCGGGTACTCGCGCGCGGCGCGGCTTATGGACGTGCTCGAGAGCCGCGGCGTCATTGGCCCGGCAGACGGCGCCAAGCCGCGCGAGGTTCTCTCACGAGGCGGTGCGGCCGCTCCCGCCGCGCCGGAGGACGAGTCGTTTTAAATGACGAAGTATCTCATCGCGGGCGTGCTCGTGCTGCTCGTGGGCTATGGGCTCGTTGAGGCGTGGCCCCTGCTGAAGGGGCCCGCGCTCGTGATCGACTCCCCCACCCCGGGTGCCGTGTTTCCAGGTGCGATCGCGAGCGTCTCGGGGAAAGTGCTGCGCGCGAGTGCGCTGACTCTTGACGGCGCACCTTTGTTGCCGGATGAGCAGGGCGCTTTCTCCGCGACGCTGACATTCCCCCGCGGAAGCTCTATACTGACCTTCGTGGCGGCCGATCGTTTTGGGCGCTCGATTATTAAGACGCGACAGATTTTCGTACCAGCCGGCGCTCCGGTCGGCTCCCCGACTTCAGACATCGGGGCTAACTAACAACTAATAACATGGCCTTCGGCAAACCTAAAAAAGAAAAAGTCCTCAAGACGCTCGGCACTGCGAGCGCTGATAAGGGCGACCGCCAGAAATCGATTGATCAGGCGCTGAAGGAAATTCGCACCAAGTTCGGCGACGACGCCATCACCACGCTTGCAGCCGGCAAACAGGCGAAGATCCCGAGCATTCACACGGGCTCGATCGGCCTTGATGCCGCGCTCGGGATCGGCGGACTCCCCCGCGGGCGCATTATTGAAATATTCGGACCAGAATCTTCCGGCAAGACGACGCTGGCGCTCCACTCCATCGCCGAGGCGCAGAAGGCGGGCGGCATCGCGGCCTTCGTGGACGCCGAGCACGCGCTTGATCCGGAGTATGCGCGGCGAATCGGCGTGCGGCTCCCCGAGCTTCTGATCTCGCAGCCGGACACCGGCGAGCAGGCGCTCGATATCGTGGAGTCGCTGGTGCGGAGCGGCAACGTCGATGTCATTGTCATTGACTCAGTGGCCGCGCTGACCCCGAAGGACGAGATAGAAGGCGAGATGGGCCAGCAGCATGTGGGCAAGCAGGCGCGCCTCATGAGCCAGGCGCTCCGCAAGCTCACCGCAATCGTCTCGCGCAGCAAGACCATCGTCATCTTCATCAATCAGATCCGCATGCAGATCGGCGTGATGTTCGGCAACCCGGAGACGACCCCGGGCGGCAAAGCCCTGAAGTTCTACACCAGCGTGCGGCTCGATATCCGCCGCATCGCGAGTATCAAAAAGGGAGAAGAAGTTGTTGGCGGCAGAGTGAGAGTGAAAGTAGTGAAAAATAAAGTGGCCGCGCCCTTCAAGACGACCGAGTTCGATCTCCTCTACAACGAGGGCATCAGCCGCGAGGGCGAGTTGATCGCGCTCGGGGAAAAGTATGAACTCGTCAGCAAGTCAGGAGCTACCTACAAATTCGGTGAAGCAAAACTCGGCGTCGGGTACGACGCCTCGCGCACCTACCTCCACGACAATTCCAAGGTCGCCTCCGAACTCTTGAAGCAGATCAAAGAAAAACTCACGCAGGGCTAACAAAAAAGCCGGCGCAGAGCGTCGGCTTTCACATTGGTTGCCTTCAGTACAGGAGACCGAGCCCGAACGGGGCGCCTGGGGGAGTGTTGGCGCTGATGTAGTACCTCAGTGCCCAGACTACAGCGCCGAAAAAGGCGAACAGGCCGGCAATGCCCCAGGAGCCAGTAGCCCAATACGCCAAGCCGCCAAACAAAACCATCCAAAACATGCGACTCTCCTTCTCGTTATCCCCGCTGGGAATGGTATACCGCTGGCAATAAGTTGTAAAGACCCCGCCCTCTATGCGTGCACGGGAGAGAAGGTGGTGGAGATAAGCCGGGCAGTCTCGCGGGCGAGATAAATAAGAGCGCCCAGCGTGATAAGGGAGAGGGCCTGAACGACGAGGCGCGTGTGCTCAAAGGCGTAGAGGAGGTAGAGCGAGTGGCCGACGAAGTCCTGCGGGCCGTTCGCGAAGACTTTGGCGACCCAGACCTCCCTCCCGATGCCCCAGAGGGCGAGGAGTGCAAGGACCGTAGCGACAACAGCGCCTGAGAGGATTGGCCGGAGCGCAGCAATGATATAGATGCGGCGCATCACGTTAGTTTCTATATTAGTCACGGTGTTGTTGGTCATAGGATTGTTTGAAAAGTTTCTTCGCCCGATGCACGCGGGTCTTGACTGCGGGGATGGATAAGCCTTCAGCAGCGGCGATCTCCTCCTGGGTCTTCCCCTCGATGAACTGCAACCGCAGAATCTTCGCCGCGGTTTCAGGCAGCTTCGCGAGTGCGGCGAGGACTTCGTTACGGATTGATAAATTCTCGAGAAACTCGGCGTGCGCGTCTGGCAGCGATTCGTAGTGCTCGGGCGCGAGCTCCGCACGAGCTCCGCGCTCCCTGCGGCGCGCGGTATAGCGGGTGTAGGCGACGCGGTTAAGGATGGTGTACGCCCAGGAGGAGAAGCTGGCGCCCTCCTGCACCGCATAGCGATCCGCGTAGAGATACATCTTGGTGAAGGCGTCCTGCACCACCTCCTCGGCGTCCTCGGCGGAATAGAGGATGGACTTCGCGCGGCGCAGCAACGGCGCCTCGTAGCGGCGCACGAGGAGCGCAAAGAGCTCTGGCTCGCGTTGACTTCGCGCAAGGAGCGCAGCATCGGAGAGCGCCCCGAGGTCCTCGGTAGAGCTTGAAAAAGTCATGACATCAGCTATCATACTCTTTGTCCCGAGAAACGGGCAATTTTTATAACCTCCTATGGCGACCCTGAGTTACAACGAAATCCTACCCAAAAAGGTGATTGAATATGCCAACGAGCCCTACGAGGTGCTCTCTTCGCATATCTTCCGCATGCAGATGAGGAAGCCCGTCAATCAGACTAGGCTCCGCAGCCTCATTGGCGGCCGCGTGATAGAAATTTCTTTTCATCAGAACGAAAGTGTAGAGGAGGCGGAGGTGGGCGAGATCGACGCCACTTATCTCTATACCAATCGCGGTCAATCGTGGTTCACCGAAACACGTAATCCAAAAAATAGATTTTTCTTCCCCGAGGAGGCCGTGCACGAGAAGGTGCAGTGGCTCGTGCAGAATACGCCGGTGGGAATTGTGACTTACGAGGAGAAGCCGATCACAGTCCACATCCCCGTGAAGATGGATTTGAAAGTGACGGAAGCACCCCCGGCGATCCGCGGCGACACTGCGCAAGGCGGAACGAAGATCGTCGAGCTCGCCTCGGGCGCCACGGTGAGCACGCCTCTCTTCATCAGCGCGGGCGATATCGTCCGCATCAACACCGACACGGGCCTCTACACCGAGCGGGTGGAGAAGGCTTAGGGCTGCGCGAGTGCTCGGACAAACTCGCGCCTGCGCTCTTCGGGCGTGAAGGCGAGTGCATAGTCCCAGGCCTCGCCGTACTCCGGGTGCGGAAGAGCGCGGTCATACGCAATAGCCGCATCAAGAAGCTCTCGGCCGCCAATGGCAAGAAGAACCTCTGGCAACACAAGAAAGAGTATTTTATGATTCTCCAACTTTGAGAGTCGCTTCATGTTCGCTCGGCCCCTGAGAATCCGGTGTCCAAGTTCATGAATAAGTGTTGCGCGTTTGTTTATGAAGTCGGACTCCGCCCGAAGTGCAAGCGGACAAGAGTGGCTCGGGCCCGAAAATACCGCCGCGTTGATTTCCCTTTCCCGGAACGCCAGGCCGGTGACGGACTGCAGCTGGCTCACTATCTTATCTCCGTCTGCACGCCAAATGGTCTCGAATTCCTTACAGGGTTTCTGATAATCCTTTAGATCTGATTCTGGTAGGAAACGTATCGTAAGCATTTTATGCCTGCACGTACGGGAGGAGCGCCATATAGCGCGCGCGCTTGATTGCCTGCGCGATGTCGCGCTGTTTGCCCGCCGGGATGCCGGTGCGTTTCTTGGAGAGCATCTTCGCGTGCGGATTGGTAAACAGCTTCAAATAGCCGACGTCTTTGTAGTCAACGAACTTCTTGATCTCTATTTCTTCGCGTTCCGCTTGGTGAGCCATAATGAAAAATTAGAACGGGATGTCCTCCGGATTAATCTCCTCGTCCGGATACTTGATCGCCTCGTCGTCTTTTCCGCCGGAGGCGGACCCGCCTTCGGTGGGGGGAGCCTCGCCGCGCGTCGAAGATCCCGAGCCCTGCGAGGAGCCGCCGCCCTTGGCATCGGCGCCGAACTGGAAGTTCTCGATGACGATCTCGGTGCGGTAGTTCTTCTTGCCGGTCTCTTTGTCATCCCAGGTGCGCGTCTGGATCCGGCCCTCGACGAATATCGGCCGTCCCTTCTTAAAGTACTGCCCGATAATCTCCGCGGTGCGCCCGAAGGCGACAATGTTGTGAAATTCCGTTGCTTCCTGCTTCTGCCCGTTCTTGTCCTTATAGGTGCGGTTGGTCGCAACGCCAAAGGAGGCGACCTGCCCGCCGGAGGGGAGCGCGCGGAGCTCCGGGTCGCGGGTCAAGTTGCCGTAGATGAATGCTTTGTTGAGATACATAAAAGTATTATACCGCGCCCGCCTGCGCGGGCAGGACGTGCTCGAGCGCGGCGTCGAGCTCGGCCTCGGCCGCTGCGGGCTCGGAGGGAGCACTCGCGGGGATCTCCTTCGCCATTTCGCGGAGTTCTGCGGCGTGGCGCGCGGCATCCTTATCGGTAATCACATCAATAGAGCGGATGATACGCTTGTCGGCGGCGACCGTGGCGAGGACGGCAGCGTGATTAGGCGCCGAGGTCTCGTAGGCAATCCACGAGAAGTGGGCGGAGTCGAAATCGCGTCGGCCGGAAGGTTCTTGGCGAGAGATGCTGTAGGCGAGCTGCGTCATCTGTGGCTCGCCCTCGGCGACCACGGCACCTTGCCCTTCGACCGTCGCACGGATTTCCTGGTACGCTTTCTTCACCTCCTCGGAGGGGAGCTCGGGGTCGAGATGGAAGCCAAGCTCGTAGACCTTCGAGCCGCCGCCCTCTGCAGCGTCTGCCATCTCGGTCTCCTCTATTTCTACTTCGCGCTTCTTGCGAGCCATAGTGGCGGCATCCTAGCATGGCGAGTGAGGTGTCGCAACTATAAAAAGAAAAGGCCCTGCACTGGGCAGGGCCACGGTATTCAATTGTTATATAGACGGGGTAGCGGCCCGTAGACCTGGGCCGCTTGCGCGAGCATGCGGGCGAACTCGCGGTCGAGGAAGCTGCTCTCGCCCTGCGCGACCTCGGCGATGAGCCGAGCGCCGAGCAATGTGTGGAAGCACTTTTCGTTGCTCCACGAGACTGGTGGGTCGGCGACGAGCGAGCGGGTGTTTGAGGTGACATCCGCCAACTTCACGAGCTTGATCGAGCGGCTCTTTGAGAGCAATCGAGCAGCCTGAAGGCCCTTACGTTCCAGAGTCGGTAGGTCCTTGAACTCGGGCGGGTCGGTCAGGCCGTAGACGTTGCGGCCGATCTCGCTGCCGAACTCATGAAAGATGTACGGCAGAAGATCGCGATTGCTTTCCACTGAATCATGGAGGTGCGCGCTCGCGATCTCCGCTTCGGTGCCGCCGGCCATCGCGACCAGGGTCGCGACTTCGGTGGTGTGGGTATCATACGGATCCTGCGCCGCGTTCTTGCGCCGCTCTCCCGCGTGCACCTGGCGTGCGAGAAGCAACGCGCGGTGCACGACATTGACAGGCGGCCGAGCGACAGCCGGTATGGCGGGCTCGACGAGTCCGGAAACACTCACGACAAAGAACATGCATTCCTCCTCTTCTATTTAGGTGCACTACTACCCTAGCATACTGGCTAGAGTATGTCAAGCTTTTGGCCTAAAGAGCGAAGAGGCGCTTGGCGTTCTCGAGCAGTGCCACCCGGATGATCTCCAGGTCCTCGCCACGCACTTCTGCGATCTTCGCCACGACGTCTTGGACGGCGAGCGGGTCGTTGCGCGATCCGCGCGGGCGATTGGTCGGCGGGACGTAGGGCGCGTCGGTCTCCGAGAGGATCGCATCGAGGGGCGCGGCGCGGATGACCTCGTCGTAATCGCGCGCAAAAGTGATAACGGCAGTGAAGGAGACCGTGAATCCGAGTGCGATGAGCTCGTGCATCTCCGGGACGCCGCCGACGAAGAAATGCACATCTCCGTGCACGGCTCCGCCGTGCGCGGCCTTCGCATTTTTCAATATTCCAATCAAATCCTGATATGCGTCCATCGTGCCCTTGCTTGGTCGCGCATGGATGATGAGCGGCTTATCGAGCTCGACTGCAAGAGCAATCTGATCGTTGAAAATCGCTTTTTGCTTTCGCTTTATCTCATCGCTAGCGTCGTTCCTATAATAGTCGAGTCCGCACTCCCCTATCGCCACTACCTTTGGACTCTTGGCGAGCTCCCGATACGGCGCCGCCTCGAACCACTCGTCGGCCTCATGATTAGGGTGAAGCCCGACCGCTGCGTAGAGATGTTCGTGCTCTCCCGCGAGCGCGGCCGCTTTCTTTGACGACTCAAGATTGCAGCCCACCACGATGCCCCCGACTCTTTCTGCCTGCATGCGTGCGAGGAGCTCGTCGCGATCTCTCTCGTAGTGGTCGAACTGCACGTGGCAGTGCGCATCAAAATATTTCAGTTCCACGCACCGAGTGTACCAGATAAGAAAAAGCGGCGTCTTGCGACGCCGCCCCGTAATGCACGTGACGTTAGTCCGTTGGCCCCGAACGACGCCGGCGATCTTTAATGCAGTTCTTGAGCGCGCGGTCGAGTCGGTTAGGTCCGTCGATGTGCCGGATGACCTCGCCCTCCTGGCCACCGGTCTCGATGAGCTTGATGTCGCCGATCCCCAGGATGCGCTGCCACCAGTCAAGGTGGATGTGCGTATCGACAACTCGTTCCAGCGAGACTTCCCGCTTGTCGTAGTTGAGGATGCCGCCGACCACGATGAGCATGGCATCAAGCGATTTCTTGTCCCGGATGAGCGCGTAACGCCAGCTGGCGAAAAGCGCGATATGCGGGACATAGAACATGCTCGCGAGCGTGAGCGGAAAGAAGCCCATCGCGATCGGGCCATTGTTCGGCAGGAAGGTGTAGACTGGCACAAGCCAATCGAACCAATGCGTCGCAAAGAGCGCGAAGAACGCCGCGAGCACCACGAGCCACTCGCCAAGATGCACGAAGCGCGGCACGAGTCGCCAGACGCGCACCCGCCGGAGCATTCGCTCGACTACATAGAGAGCGAACCAGGCGCCGCCGAGAATCTCAAACGTCATCGCGCTATGCTCACGCGCGAGGGCGTAGAAGGACTCGAGCCAGCCGGGAACTGCGCGCAAGAACCAATCGATGGGTTCCGCTGCGACTCCGAGGTGCGGATCGAGTGCGGCGCGAGCCGAATCGAACCAGCTGGTAAGCGTCGCGGGGAGCGTCGCCGCAAGCCACGCGACCCAGCCGGTAAAGAAGAGCAGAGTCGGAATGGCAATCCAGACTGGGACCCACACGGCATACCAAGTGAATGAACGCTGCCCGCTCTTGGTCGAGAGGGGCTCGTTGAGCTCGGCTTCGTCGCCGTCGGTGAGACTACCGGTCCGGAAGTCGCGCAGAAGCGCAAGCCAGTGGAGACCGGTCTCGTAGACAAGCTGATCTTCTTCCTCGAGGATTCTGCGGATTCTCCTCCCGTTGGTGAAGAAATGGAAGGAAAATTCAAACCAGAACCACGCAAGCGAGAGCGACACGAAGCCGAGTAACGTCCAGGTGGACGCGCTCCCGGCATGAGCCGCAATGACATCGACAAAGGATGCGCCGGAAGCCATGGTGGGCCCCGAGAGCCAGAATGCGGCCGCTTCGATTGCAAGGCTCACCAGCACGGCGAACCAGCGCAGAAACTTCACGGTCTTGAACATCTTCTGCCTTTCTCCGGCTCAGAGCCGGAATTAGAGGACAATGAGCTACGCAACCGGGGGGAGTTTATAACTCTCCTGCATGCTTGTCAATTCTCGGGAAGAGATTCTTGGGCTTCTGATTTTTCCTGACCGCGGCCGCTATTGCGGCCGCGGTGCGTGGCATCGCCGGTATGAGGTGTGCCGCGATCTTCGCGAGCACGTGTACGAGCTGTTCGATATCCCTGCGCGCTGCTTCGCGCTCGACAGCGTCGCCGCTTTTTATTTTCTTATACGGCGCGCGCTCGTTCATATAAACATCGGCCGCACCAATCTGTTCAAAAATAAGATCCATCGCCTCGTTGAAACGATACGCCTCTACTTTTTCATAAAATGCTTCATCGACCCGCTCGTCTTCGTCGGTGAGCTCGATAGCGTGCGGCAGGTTTTGCTCGGCGAGCGTCATCACGCGCGCGACGAGATTCCCGAGTCCGTTCGTAAGGTGCGTGGTATAGGCCTCGTGAATGGTTGCCTCACCGATGTCCGTGTCCTCCGTTGGATTCACGTGTCGGAGCAGGAAATACCGCAGCACGTCTACGCCATACTGCTCCGCGATCTTGAGCGGATCGATGACATTGCCAATCGACTTGCTCATCTTCTCGCCGGAGATATTGATGAACCCGTGAATGAATATTTGTTTTGAGAATGGCAGACCCGCTGAAGCGAGCATTCCTTGCCAGATCCCCGCCTGTTGGCGAACTTGGTCCTTCCCCGCAAGCTGGACCACCGGCCACCATTTTTTAAATTTCTCTTCGTCAGAGGGCCAGCCGACCGCGGAGACATAGTTGACGAGCGCGTCGAACCACACATACATCACCTGCGTGTCATCATCGGGGACCGGCACACCCCAGGCGAGTTTCTCCTTCGGGCGCGAGATGCTGAAGTCCTTGAGTCCATTCTTCACGAAGGTGACGATCTCGTGGAAGCGTTTTTTGGGCACGACAAACTCCGGCTCCTTCGCGAACAGTTCCATAAGCGTCTGCTGATAGCGCGAGAACTTGAAGTAATAGTTCTTCTCAGTGCGGATCTCGATCTCGAGATTTGGGTGGAGCGGGCAGCGCCCCCCGACCAGCTCAGAGTCCGTCTTCTCGAGCTCGCAGCCGACGCAATACCGCACTTCGTATTTCGCTTGGTAGATGTCACCTGCGACGAGGCAGCGCTTCCAGAATTCCTGCGCGGCCTTCATATGCGCGGGGTCAGTGGTGCGGATGAAGGAGTCGTAGGAAATCTCGAGGCGGTCGGCGAAATCTTTAAAGCGCTTCGCATACCTGTCGACATATGCATGGATCTCCTCCCCTGCTTCCTTCGCCTTCTCGGCAACCTTAGCACCGTGCTCGTCGGTGCCGATGTTCAGGTATACCTCTTCGCCCTGCGCGCGCAGCGCGCGCGCGAGGAAATCCGCCTGCACGAACTCAAGCGCGTGCCCGAGGTGCGGGTCACCGTTCAAGTACGGCAGCGTCGTGGTGAGGTAGCGACTCATTCGAGAGAGCTCACGGCGCGGCGCTTGCGCTTCTCGAAGTCGGTGAGGAACTCGAGTGCGACCGCCGCGACCGGGACCGAGAGCAAGACGCCGAGAAAGCCCGCAAGGATCCCGCCCGCGATCAAAGCGACGATGACCAAGAGCGGTGGGATGCCGATCACCTTCTTCACGATGAGCGGATAGATGAGGTTCGTCTCAAACTGATTGACCACGACAAAGAGACCGACGACGATCGCGGCAATCGCGATGCCGCCCTCCGAGTAGCCGACCACAACCGCCGCGAGGCCGGCCATCAGCGAGCCGAAGATCGGGATGATCTCCGCGAGCGCAGTGAAGACCGCGAGCAAGAGTGCATACGGGATACCGATGATGAGGAGCCCGAGATAGATCAGCACGCCGACGATGAGCGAGAGCAGAATCTGCCCCTGCATCCAGAGGCCGATCTTCTTCTGTGCGCGCTTCCAGAGATTCACCGCATACTCCTCGTGCGACGCTGGGACGATGATGCGCAGGAAGTCGTCCACTCCCGTCTCCTGGAGCGCGAAGTAGAAGGAGAGCACGACGACCAAAACGAGCGAGAAAATCCCGCCAAAGAACGTCGCGAAGAGCTGCACGACGCCAGAGGAGCTCGCCGAGAACGCTGATTTCAAGGACAGCAGGGTCGCGACGATCGATTGCGCCTGGTGCGAACTACCGAGGAAGTCAGTCGCGTTCGCGAGCCCTGCGAAGGAAGTGGGGACATTGAGCGTGTCTAAATATTGCGGCACCGTGGAGAGGAAGGCGGCAGCGTCCGCGATGATGGGCGGGAAGAAGAAGTAGAGGAGCGTGAAGACGGAACCGAAAACGACGACGTACATGCCAAGTGCGGCGATGAAGCGCGGCAATCCGCGACGGCAGAAGAAGCTGATGCCTGGCTCTATCGCCGAGGCGATGACGATGGCGGTCAGCACGAGGAGCGCCAAGTCCCGCAGCAGCCAGAGGACGTAGGCGCCCACAAGCACGATGAGCGTCGTGACGATGGTCCCCGCAGTGATGCTTATTTTGAACTGCTGATCCATTCCCGCATCCTAACACATAAGAACAAAAACCGGATAGAAAAAGCCGCTCTCACGGAGCGGCTGTGTCTTCACTGTCGGGATCATGCCCCGGGGCACGACGGAGCATCCTCACGACGAAGTAACTTAACGCAAAGACCGCCGCGGCACCGAGGCCCATACAAACGAAAGCCCCAATGATTGCGGTGGAGAACGACTCATCGTGCGCCCCGGCGTCCCAAAACGAGAACGCCATAGAGAACGCAAACAAGACCCACGCACATATTTTGTAGAGCGCGCGGAAGAACTCACTCGTCCGCGGCAACCGCACTTCAAAAATATTGGTGAGCAGCCAGAAACCCATGATCAACGCTCCGATGAGCGCGGGAACAAGGAATCCCCACATGCGAACCTCCCGAGTTATACCCGATTTACAGGGTAGCAGCTCGAGATGCCTTTGTCAAGTAAGGTGTGTTAGCGGATAGCCTCGCGGATGCGCTTTGCGGCCTCTAGGACGGTGAGGCGCTCCTGGGTGCCCGTGTCGCGGTGGCGGAGTGTCACGGTATCCTTTAGTTCTGGCTTTTCTCCCAAGGTGTCAAAGTCTATGGTGATGCAAAAAGGCGTGCCGATTTCGTCCTGGCGGCGGTAGCGTTTGCCGATATTGCCGTTGTCGTCCCACGCGATCCACGGGTGGACCTTCTGCAGCTCTATGCGCACTTCTTTCGCCTTCGCGACGAGCTCGGGTTTATTTTTCAAAAGCGGCGAGACCATCGCTTTGATGGGCGCGACCTTGGGGTCGAGCGCAAGATACACGCGCGCCTCATCTCCCATCGTGTCTTCGCGATACGCACTTACAAGGATTGCAAGAATGGTGCGATCAACGCCTAGGGACGGCTCGATAACGTGCGGGATGAAACGTTCGTTCGTTTCTTCATCGAGGACAGAAAGGTCGACGCCAGATGCTTGCGTATGCGCCGCGAGGTCGAAATCGCCGCGATACGCGAGCCCCCAGAGCTCTTTGCGGCCGAACGGGTAGTCGAACTCAAAATCGATCGTGCGCTTGGAGTAATGCGCGCGCTCCTGCGGCGGCACTTCGAGCTCGTGCACGGTTCCCTTCGCGAGCCCGATGGCTTCAGCATACCGGTGCATCAGTGCGCGCCACTCCTCAAATGCCTTCTTCCACTCGCTCTCCTTCACGAAATATTCCACCTCCATTTGTTTGAACTCGCGCATGCGGAAGAGGAAGTCGCGCGGCGCAATCTCGTTGCGGAACGCTTTGCCGATCTGCCCGATGCCAAACGGCAGCGCCGGATGCATCGAGTCCAGCACATTCTTGAAGTTCGCGAAGATGCCCCCCGCGGTCTCGGGCCGCAGATATGTCGGCGTCGCCTCTTCGCCCGCGCCCACTGATGTTGTAAACATCACATTGAACATCTTCCCGCCCTCGATCGGATCGGCGAAGCCGGCGACGTGCCCGCTCGCTTCCCAGACCTTCGGATTCATCAGAATCGCAGCGTCCACCGAGTACATATCCTCGCGCTCGTCGATGAACATTCGCCACCAGATTTGTTTTATATTTTCCTGCAGCAAAACTCCAAGCAGGCCATAGTCGTAGGTGCCGGCGAGTCCGCCGTAGATCTCCGAGCCCGGATAGACGAAGCCGCGACGCTTCGCAAGCGAGACGATCTTCTCCATCAGGGTGAGGTCCGCCATGCTCTGGCGATTATTGCACGTCCGCGTTGTTCGCGACATACCCGGGGTCGCCCGGGGTCTCGGTGGTCACGGGCGCCGCCTGTGCGTTGATGGTTACTTGCGCGTAGCGATCGAAAGCCGTGAGCGTTGCGGGGCTCGTGAGTGCCGGCGCCGAGTTGCGCTGCGAGGTTGAGGGTGTGAGCGAAACCTGGAAGGCGCCTTCCGCGCTTGAGCCTGCGGGCAGATCGCCCGCGTTCCAGGAAACGGTACGCGAAGCGTCGTCATACGAGAGGCTGCCGCCCCCTGAGGTTTTGTTCGTGTAACTCACATAGCTCGGCAGGGTCGCAGAAACATTCGCTCCGGCAATTGCGTTGCCGCCGCCCGCTATCCGCCAGACGATGGTATAGGTCGTCGCTACGCCGGCGGTTGGCGGGATGGGGCCCGAGTTGGCGAAGGGGCCCGAAGAATGGAGTGCGGAGGCGTTAAGTGCGAGCGCAGTCGCCACCTTCGCCGTCGTGATGCCGGAAGCACTCACACTCTCCGGGACGTTGGTCTCGCCGACGCGTGTGCCGGAGACCGAGGTGGTGAAGCTGATGCTCGGATCACGAATGGAGGAGCTTGCCGGCAGCGTGGAGAAACTGAAGGTGCCGATCCCCGAGGCGCCCGGCGCGAGCGCCGCGAGGGAGGAGTCAGTGTCCTTACTGAAGATAATAGAACGCGTCGCGGACTGATAGAAGCCGCTGGTGGTTTGTATGCTTCCGTAGTCCACCGCAGAGCCCGCGAGTGTGACAGTGATGGTCGCGTTCGTGACCGGCACGAGAAGTGTGTTTGTGTAAGAAAGCATCACGTTCTCAAACGCGCCCGGAGCAACAACCGCGTTGCCGGAAGTATCGCCCCCGATCGCGAGCGTCGTCGCGATGAAGGGTGCTGCAATCGTGACCGTCGCGTCCTGCTCCATATACGGCACGGCGATGGTAGTTTGGCTCGTGGAGGCCGAGGTGCCGATGGTGAAGTGGAAGGTGCGCGCCGATGCGTTCTCGCCCGCGAGCGAGCCCGAGATGGAGAGCGTCCGGCTTGCCCCGGGGGGAAGCGTCCCCAACAGGAAAGAAGAGCCCGAAAGCGCGGGTTCTGAGGAGGAGAGCGAGAAACCGAAGGGGAGCGGAGCCGCGACGACGACATTCGCGAGGGGCACGGGAGCGTTCGAGCGTGCGGTGAGCAGAATGGTGAATGGCTTGCCCGAGACCGTCTCCGCGGGCGCGTCTACCGAGACCGAGAGCGGCGTTGTGGATACCGCAAGCGCATAGGAAACTTTCTTGACGAAGACGGCGCTCGAGCCACTCGTGCTGTAGGAGAGCGAGACGGGAAGCGTTACAGACTGTCCTTCGCTCCCGAAGATAACGGCCTTTACCGAGCGCGTGAGGGTTGCGCCCGGCGCGAGTACTCCGAGGTCTTCCGTGTAGCGGGGATACTCCTCTAGTACATTCTCGGCGCTTCGTGTCCCCGGGGGAAATCGACCTCGAGCGTTGCGTTCGCGAGCGGGACGGAATTGCGGTTGGTGACGGCAAGCGAGAGCGGCAGGGTGTCGCCGCCCGCAATGGTGATCGGACCTTGGATGCCGAGCGAGACGTTGTTGACCGAGACCGCGTTGCCGCCGAAGTAAAGCAGATACGCAGAGATGCCAAGCGCGACAATGAAGAAAAGGAGTGCCGCGATGAAGAAGAGCCCCGCGGCGCGGATATGCGTGCCGGAGCGCCCGAGGAGCTCTCCGGCACGGCTCTCCCAGGCGTGAGGAATATCGTGTTCCCCCGGAACGGTAAGCGGCGGGCGCGACTCTTCCGGGACTCCTCCGGGCGTATAGAGGCGCTCGCGGGCGCGCTCGAGTGAGCCGAGGTCGTTGTTGCTTTCGGGCGGTTCAGACATTCGTAGGGAAAAGTATAACGCACTTAAAGCCCCGAGGCCTCGATGCCACGATTGATGCGCGACACGTAGTTGCTTCGCCTTTTTGCAAACGCAGCCAGCGCCGGAGCGTCGAATGAGGGAGGGCGTTCGCCCGAATCAAGCCCGAGCGCGGCGAGGATCGCGAGCACCGCCAGACTCTCGGCGGCCTCGTGGCTCGCCTCGGGCAAAGTCGCGAGCGCATTGAAGAATCCCTCCACAATCGGGAAGAGCCGCGGCTCCGCCGCCTCGCCCGCGACCAGACGCAGAACGAGTCCAACGACCCGCGCGGAGCGCACGCGGGCGGCGCGGAAGCCGAGCTTGGAGAACAAGTGAGCGATAGGAATTGCTCCTACAATGCGCCAGCCCTCGCGGCCGCGCACGAGGGTGAAGTCGCTCTTCGCATAGGTCGCGAGCGCGGGAGCAAGCCGTGCGCCTGGGCGGCGAATCCCCTGCGCCCGGGCGCGCAGGAGTCCGAGTTCTTCAGTGAGAAGGACGATAAGCCCGTTCGCCTCGCCAAGCGGAGTGCGAGCGAGCACGATGCCGCGCGTAGAATATTTATGCCGCATCGCGAATCAGATTGAAGCGTTCGGGGCCGGTAGAGAGTTCTGCAACGTACTTCCCTTCCGGGAAGCGTTCTGCGTGTGCATGGTCGTGCCGCGAGAGGCCTTCCCTCTTCCTGGCCTCGGCGACCGCGCGCGCGAATTCGCGCCCGTCTCCCTCGCGTATGAGGTCGGGTGTGAGCACGGTATCGAGCGAAACTTCTTTCGCACCTGTCACAACCTTCTTCACGTTCACCTCCTCGGCCAGAATCAAAGAGAGTTCATCGGGAAGAGGGCCGGCGACGCGGAGCTCTGCAAGCGGCTGACGCACTTTTCTGTTTGCCTTCTGCCGCAGCATGAGTGCCTCGGAGGCAAGAGCGCGCACGCGCGCCATCGCGATGATAAGTTTTTCGTCAGCATTGCGAAGGGGGAACAACCCGCGCTTTTTCGGCTGCGGCCAGGGGGCAAGGTGCACGCTCTCGGGGTCAGTAGTCGAACGAACGGTCTGGAATATTTCTTCTGCAACGAACGGCATGACTGGCGCGATTATTTTTGAAAACTCCAGGAGCACGAAGCGGAGCGTACCAAGGGCGTGCCGCTTGTCTCCCAGATCGTTCCCTTTCGTGCGCCCGCGCGAGCGGCGAACATACCAGGTCGACAGATCGTCTACGAATCCCCGCACCGGACGCGCGGCGCGCAGCACATCATAGGCGTCAAAAGATTCCGTCATCGCCCGCTGCAACTCCGCAAGGCGCGCGAGTATCCAGCGGTCAAGCACATGTGGGCTCTCCGCATGCGGTTCTGTGGGCGCGTCGTCCTTGAAGAGGAGGAAGAACGCGAGCACATTGCGCAGCGTGCCCACGACTCGTTGCGACACCTCCTTCACTTCTTCGTCGCGGAAGGTAAGGTCTTCGGCTTGCATCACCACGCTCGACATCAGGTAATAACGGAAGGCGTCCGCGCCGAAACGTTCGAGGAGCAGATACGGGTCGGTATAGTTCTGTTTGCTTTTGGAGAGCTTCGCGCCGTCCGCCGCAAGCACGTTGCCAGTGGTGAGTACGTTGTGGAACGCCGCGTGCTCAAAGAGCTCAACCGCCATCGCGTGCATGTAGTAGAACCAGGCGCGGGTCTGGCCGATATACTCCGAGACGAAATCTCCTTTCGCTCTCGCGAGAAATTCTTTCTGGTTTTCAAACGGATAATGATACTCGGCGAAGGGCATCGAGCTTGACTCCACCCAGCAATCCACGACCTCCGGTATGCGCTTCAGCTCCTCGCCTTTGTTGTTTACTAACTGGATGCGGTCAATGTACGGCAAGTGATAATCGAGCTCGTAATCGCGATTGTGCGGCAGCGGGATGAAGGGGAGCTTGCGCAGCTCGGCGAGACTCGGATACTGCTCGAGCGCATCGGCGGTTCCCTGCTCGTCGGCGGCGGCCGCGGCGGCGGCAAGCATCCAGAGCGGCTCTCCGTGCGAGACGATAAGTATGTTCTTGTCGTGATGCGCGCGCTCGAGCCTGTAGAGGAACGCTCCGACGCGGCGCTTAAGATCAAGGAGGCTCTCGCCGCCCGCGGGCCCGTGCTCGTATCGCTCAATCGGTATGGGGAATGCCTTCCCCCACTCCGCGAGAGACTTGCCATTAAACGAGCCGTGATTGTATTCGCCGAGCGACGAGTCGAAGGAGAGTGAGCCCGCATCAAGACCGAGCGTTTCACAAACAATCGCTGCGGTCTCGCGCGTACGCGTGAAGGGAGAAGCGATGACCAGATCTATCCGTGCGTCGGCGAGGCGCTCAGCCGCCTTTTTCACTTGCTCCCTCCCCTTTTCGGTTAAATGCACGGGGGCATTGGGGTCCGCGCTGATGACACTCATCAGATTACTCTCTGCCTCCCCATGGCGCATGACCCAATACGTGTTGCCGCTTTTCTTGGTGTGCGTCTTGAGCTCTTCCAGAGAGCCGATAACGGTCGTATTCCCCTTCGCGTCCTTCCAGATCGGGAGCGGGGAGGCCCAGAAACGATTGCGCGAAATGGTCCAGTCCGGCGCCGTCTCGAGATTGTTGCGGAAGCGTCCTTCTTTGAGGTGCGCCGGTATCCAGGTGATCCTCTCGTTCTCCGCGAGCATGCGCCGCTTCACCGACTGGATATCGATGAACCAGGAGGAGACGGCGTTATAGATAAGCGCGGTGCCGCAGCGGTAGCAATGCGGATAGGAATGCGTGTGCGGGGCTTTTGTGAAGAGGAGTCCGCGCCGGTCGAGATCTTCTATAATTTTCGGCCCGGCTTTCTTGATGTATTCGCCGCACAGGAATTCGGGAGCGTCGTTGTTGAAGGTCGCGTTCGCGGTGAGGAGCGGGACCATCGGCAGGTCGTTTGCGAGGCCGAGTTTGTAATCCTCTTCGCCATAGATAACGGCCGTGTGCACGATGCCCGTGCCCTCATCGGTTGTGACGAAATCGGCAGGTAGCACGGTCCATTTCTTCTTTGATTCGTGCGCCTTCACTTTCCCAATCTCATAGAGCGGCTCGTATTCGATACCAACAAGCTGACTTCCTTTCATCCCCTTGCCGGCGCGCACGTAGTGCGCGCCGTTTTCTTCGATAACTCCGTACTCGCTATCCTTGCCTACTGCGAGGGCGACGTTGCCCGGCAGCGTCCAGGGCGTTGTCGTCCAGGCGAGCAGATACGTATTCCCCGGTAGGCCGTGCTTCTCTGGACTTTTCACCTTGAACTTCACCGTCACCGCCTCCTCGGTGATGTCCTTATACGTGTTGTCCATCGCGATCTCCGCTTTGGCGAGCGGCGTCTCGCAGTGCGGGCAATACAAGAGGACCTTGCGCCCTTCGTAAAGGCGTCCTTTCTTATATATTTCTTTCAGCGCCCACCAGACCGACTCAATGTACGTCGGATCCATTGTCTTGTAGGCGTGATCGATATCCACCCAACGCCCGACGCGCTCCACATAGCGCTTCCACTCCTCAACGTAGGAGAGCACCATGGAGCGCGCTGTCTCGTTGAACTTCTCGATGCCGAGCGCGAGAATCTCTTTCTTGTTCCTCAGGCCGAGTTTCTTTTCAACCAAGTTCTCTATCGGGAGCCCGTGAGTGTCCCAGCCCCAGCGCCGACGGACGTGATATCCGCGCATCGTCTTGTAGCGCGGGATGACGTCCTTCGCGACCGAAGAAAGGAGCGAACCAGAATGGGGAAGGCCGGTGGCGAAGGGGGGACCATCGTAAAAAACGAAATCGCCCTTCGGCGCGGGCTTTGCAAGCGACTTTTTGAATATGCCGCGCTCCTTCCAGAACGCCAGTACGCGCTCCTCTATGCGCGCCGCCTCGCTCTTCTCTACTCCATCAACCATCATCACTCATTATGGAGTCTTGGCGGGAAAAAAGAAACCGCGCCTCTGGGAGCGCGGGATTGGGGTTCAGCGAATGTTGGCGAAGGAAGTCGCAGTTCTGCGTGTTGGGGAGGGCCGAACATGCCTGGCGACCTCCGGCCGCCGATAGCCGAATGCCTTGGCGGGCGGAGGCTCTATCGGCAGAGTATGCCGATCTTCCGCGATGCCCTCGTGGATTTTGAAAGCGGCAAGGACGTGCTGCACCGTTGAACTTATCTTCACGTAGTTCCTCTTGGCTAGCTCCAGTATAAATGTAGCGTGCAGAAAGCAGCTTTGCAACCTACATCTTTTCTAGCGCGGGGATGCCGAGGAGCTTGAGCCCGTTCACCATCGTTTGTGCGAACGCGCGGGCGAGCATGAGCTTGTGCGCCTCATAGTCTCCGCCAATGATGCGCTCCTCCGCGTAGAAGGCGTTCCACGCTCCAGCGAGCTCGGTGAGATAGGTGGTGAGGAGGTTCGGGGAGCGCTCGCGCGCGGCGCGCGCGGCAATCTCGGGGAAGTGGATAAGCAGCCGCTCAAGCACATACGGCTCTCTCGGCGCGCCCGCAGCGGGCGCGCCGATCTTCTTCGCAATGACCGATTTCGCGCGCACGAGCGCGTATTGCAGATACGGCCCCGAGTCGCCCTCTAAAGATAACGATTTTTCTTCATCAAAAACAATATCCGAGCCAGGAGCTTGCCGCAGGATCATATATTTGATCGCTCCCACCGCAACGTGCTCCGCGATGAGTGGATCTTTATTTTTCTCGCGCGCCCGCCCCTCCACCTCTTGGATGAGCCCGGCTGCGGTGATTACGTTGCCCGCGCGCGAGGACATCTTCCCGGTCATAAGCCGGAGGAAGCCGTGCGGCACATGCGAGGTCTTCTTGGCGAGCGCGGGCCCTATCTCTGCAAGAGCGGCGAAGAAAACTTTGAAATGCCCGGATTGCTCTGCGGCGGTGATGATGATGGAATGGTCAGAGGGCCAGCGCTCCTCTTTGAGAAAAGCGAGGCCGATGTCCTTGGCCTCGTAGGTCGGAGTGCCTCGGCTCGTGATGAAGACGAGTGTGTGGAGGCCCTTCTTCTCGCCCCGGTAGATGACCGCGCCATCGCTCTCTTCAAAAATTCCCTTCGCGAGGCCGTCGCGCACGATCCGCTCGCCCGGCCCCGCCGTTTCACTTTCAAAGAAATAGTAGTCAAACTTCGTGCCGAGAACGCGGTAGAGATCGCGGAATGCTTCAAGAGAAATATCGCGCCCCTTCCTCCAGAGCTCCATCAAATCGGCATCTGTGCCCACATATATCGCCTTGTTGAGAGCATCTATCTCGGCCTGGATCTCCGGCGACTCTTCGTACGCGCGCGAGCCCTCGGCGTACGCGTCGCCAATCTCCCTGGCCGTCGTGGGCTCCGTGATGCCGGCCTTCTGCAAGCCCCACACTGCTTTCGCGACGTGCGGGCCGACATCGCCGCCGTAGGAGTCGCGGGCGACGATTGCTCCCTCGTTCTCAACAAGCCGGGAAATCGCCTCGCCGATGATAGTGCTCATCAGATGTCCGATGTGCATCTCCTTGAACGGATTCGGGTTGCTGTACTCCACAATGACGCGCTTGCCTTTTTCTGCGTTCCCCTTTCCCCAATCCTCGCCCCTTGCCTCCGCCTCGGCGACGAGGAGCGAGACGGCTCCCTGGGAGAGCGTGATGTTGACGAATCCAGGACCCGCGATTTCTATGCGCGAGGCGTCAGCGCCGAGCGCGTTTTGCAAATGCCGCGCGAGGTCGCTCGCGACCTCGCGCAGATTCTTCTCCAGTACCCGGGCTGCGGCCATCGCGGCGTTGGTTGTGTAATCGCCGTGCGTTGGGTCGGTTGGCCGCTCGACCACAAACGCGACAGCGGGCGCGCTGAGAGTCTCGAGCGCATTGGCGACTGCCTCCCGTATCCGCTCTTCCATAAGGGCGAGCATAGCAGATAGAATCGAAGGAAAAAGCCCAGCTCTTCCGAGCTGGGCCTACATTACATTACGTATAGACGACTGGGCCGATGCGCGCCTCTGCCCCGGGCGAGCCGGGTCTCGGACGGATCCAGATAGGGCGGCAATAGAGCCCCCCAGAACTCTTGCTCAGAACAAATGCGAACTCGTCGTCCTTGGAGCTGAATCCGCTGGCCCGCACCACATCTGCGCAAAGGATCGCAAGATCTACCGGGACCTCGAAGAGCAGCTCGAAGTCGGCGAAGGGCGAGAGAGCTTTGAAGCGCGCGAAAAGGTCAATCCGCTCCTGTGTCGATTCAAGGAACCGGCCGCGAAAGTGTCCGAGCATCTTCGCCCACACCTGTTCGTCGCCCTCGAGAAGTCTGAGAACGAAGGGTTCGATAAAGAATCCCCAGCTGATATCGACGTTCATGGCCGCAACCGTAAGCGGACGAATGTCGTAAGGGGGGTTCTCAAGACACTTCAACAACTCAAACGCAATCCGAGCCGTAGCCCTACCTTCCTCAAATACCATGAGCGTCTCTCCGCTGCTGATTTCTGTCCGAGTGTTTTATATCACACTAGATTGAATCGAGCCAGGCTTAGTACAAAAAGAAAAACCGCGACGGCGCGGAGATGCTTCAAGAAAGAACTGCTGCAATATGGCGCAGAAAATCATCGTGCACTTGGTCTTCGGGGCGATTGCCGTCGACGAATTTAATCTGCTGCTTCGAATTGAACTTGGCATACCAACGAAAACCTTCAACGAGCCGGTCGTGAAACTCGCGCGCTTCAAGATCAAACGCGGTCGCCTTCTGCCCCTTGCGCTTTGCCACCCGCGCGAGCACGACGTCGCTCGGAACCTCAAGAACGAGAGTCAGGTCGGGGACCGGCACCAGCTGCTGATGGCTGTAGAAGAGTGCGTGAAGATCCTCTGCACGCTGCGCGAAGACTTGGTAGGCGAAGGTGGAGCCCTCGTAGCGATCGCTCACCACCGCCGCCCCGCGGGTAAGCGCAGGGATGATGACCTTCTTTGTGTGGTCGAAGCGCGAGGCGAGGAAGAGTGCGAAAAGAGTCCGTGCATCGGTCTCCCGCATACCCTGGATAATGATCCCACGAATCAGATCCGCAAATGGCGTACCACCAGGCTCGTGGACGAAGATGATTTCGTGATGGGGATAGCGACGTGGCAAACTCTCCTTGAGGAGCTTTACCTGGACTGACTTTCCTACCCCTTCTCCGCCCTCAACAGCAATGAACTTCCCAGGAAGTCCGTGAGTGTGCGGGCGTGTCTCCATATTCGGAGAACACTTTAACACCCAACGAGAGCAAAGAAAAACGCGGCCTCCGGCGGAGGCCGCGCGCATTCTATACCGCCACATCGGCTTTGATGGTCGGGTGCGGATCGTAGCCCACGAGCTCGAAATCTTCATAGGTGAAGGCATCGATACTGCGAACTGCCGGGTTGATGTGCATCCGCGGCAGCGTTCGCGGTTCGCGCGTGAGCTGGAGTCGCGCCTGGTCGAAATGATTCCGATACAGGTGGACATCACCGAAGGTGTGGACGAACTCGCCGGGCGCCAAACCGCAGACCTGCGCGACCATCATCGTGAGGAGCGCGTAGGACGCGATGTTGAAGGGCACCCCGAGGAAGACGTCCGCCGAGCGCTGGTAGAGCTGGCACGAGAGCTTCCCTTCCGCCACATAGAACTGGAAGAGCAGGTGGCAGGGCGGGAGATGCATCTCTGCGATGTCAGCCGGGTTCCAGGCGGTGACGATATGGCGGCGCGAGTCAGGATTATTCTTGATGCTCGCAATGACCTCGGCGATCTGATCCTTAGGCCGCAGTAGAAGTTCGTCCGAGATCCATTCATAGTTCACGGTATGGCCAGGGAAAAGCACTGGCACGGGCCAGCTTCTCCACTGCGCTCCGTAGACGGGGCCAAGGTCGCCGTTTTCGTCGGCCCACTCGTCCCAAATATGGACGCCGTGCTCCTGGAGCCACCGTACGTTGGTCTCACCCCGGAGGATCCAAAGGAGCTCATAGATGATGGCTTTCGTGAAGATCTTCTTGGTCGTGAGGAGCGGGAATCCATCCGCGAGATTGAATCGCATCTGGTACCCGAAGACGCTCCGAGTCCCGACACCCGTGCGGTCGCTCTTATCCTTCCCCTTCTCGATGATGTGGGTAAGTAAGTCAAGGTACTGGCGCATCGGCTTTCCTTTCGTACATTTTCTTACCCCATCCTGTCATGGGCGACGAAAACTGTAAAACCGCGGTAGAATACCCGCACCATGGCACTCTCGGATCGGAAGATATTGGCAGAGAAGAAACGCGGGAATATCGTCATCGATCCCTTCAAGCGGGAGAACCTCGCAACCTCAAGCTATGACGTCACTTTGGGAGAATGGTACTTCCGCGAGCAGCGGCCCGACCGCTTCCGCAATCTCTACAATATCTACAGCAAGCGCGACACGGATCTCGTCTGGAACACGAAGCCAAAACGCGCGGAGCCGGCCGCGAAGGTGCTCGGGCACCTCAACTTCCTCTGGGACGGCATCAGCCCGCGGGATCAGATCATTCTGCTTGAGCCCGGCGAGACGGTACTCGCGCATACCAACGAATTCATCGGCGGCAGAAACTCGATCACCACGATGATGAAAGCGCGGAGCTCGCTCGGGCGTAACTTCATTTCTGTCTGCAAGTGCGCGGGCTGGGGCGATGTCGGCTACACCAACCGTTGGACGATGGAGATCACGAACCAGTCGCGCCACTACATCATCCCGCTCGTGGTCGGGCGGCGCATCGCGCAGATGGTCTTTTTTGAAACAGGGCCGATCCTCAAAAATAATTACGCGAAGTCTGGCAAATATCAGAGCACGGATTCGGTGCGCGATTTGAAGAAAAACTGGAAGCCCTCTCTCATGCTCCCGCGCCTCTGGGCCGACAGGGATATTAAAAAGAAAAAGAAGTAGCGAGATGCGCTACTTCACGTCCACGCCCATCGAGCGGGCGGTGCCGGAGATCAGGCGTTCGGCGGCCTCGGGAGAACCGGCGTTGAGGTCCGGCATCTTCTCCTTGACGATTTCGGCCACCTGTTTCTTGGTGATGGAGCCAGCCTTCTCGGTGGGGGTCGCGCCCGAGCCCTTCTCGAGGCCCGCGGCCTTGAGGATGAGGCGCGAGGCGGGCGAGGTCTTGAGAACAAAGGTGAAGCTGCGGTCGTCATAGACCGAGAGATCCACCGGGATGATGGTGCCCATTTTATCTTTGGTCTGTTCGTTGAACTGTGAGACAAACTGCCCGATGTTCACGCCTGCAGGGCCAAGTACAGTGCCCACCGGCGGCGCGGGCGTCGCTTTGCCTCCCGGGATCTGTAGTTTTATTTTCTTAACGACAGTAGCCATGGTCGGAGGGACTCTATCTTATAATTTCCTGATTTGCAAAAAGTCGAGCTCGACCGGCGTCTCGCGGCCGAACATAGAGACAAGCACCTTCACCTTCCCACGGTCTTCGTCGATGTCGCCCACTTTCCCTTCCAGATCCTTGAAGGGGCCGTCGGAGATGACGACCGGGTCGCCCTTCACGAGGTCGATGCGGTGCTTGGGCGCATCGGCCTTCATCCGCTTCATCAGGGTCGCGACCTCTGCCTCATCCATCGGCACCGGCGTGTTGCCGCTCCCGACAAACCCCGTCACCCGGGGGGTGTTGCGCACCACGAACCAAGAGTCATCGTCTACCAACATCTTGACCAAGATGTAGCCGGGGTAGATCTTCTCCTCCTCGGTGACGCGTTTGTTTCCCTTCACCCGTATCTTCTTCTCGGTGGGGACCATGACGTCAAATATCTTCCCCTCCATGCCCAAGGACTCAATGCGCTGCTTCAAGTTACGCTCGACGGCGTTCTCGTAGCCCGCGTAGGTGTGGATGGCGTACCAGCGCGCGTCCTCCGGCTTCTGCATCGTTTCGTCGCGCAGCTGTTTGGGAAGCGCGGGCGCAATATCCGCCATCCCCGCATCTTCAGGAAGGTCTTCCATTTCGTCCGTATCCACGGATGCGCTGTTCTGGGGAGTTGTTTCGTCCATAGAAGAAGATTAGCCGCCGATAATTACACTCACGCCGGTGCGCAAGAGGTAGTCCAGCACGCCGATGAAGAGCGCGACGAGGAGCGCGATGAGGATCACGACGAGTGTGTGTGCGATCGCGGTGCGATTCGTGGGCCACACGATGTGGTGGAACTCTTCACGAACGTGCTTGAGGTAGGTGGTGAGTTGCATAGTAGCGGCGTTGCCAAATAAAAAAGCCCTGCGGGCCCCAATAGCGACCATGATAGTACGGGGCTCAAAATGCGTCAATAGGTATAAAAAGCCCCGGAGCTTTCACTTCGGGGGTTGGTGTTGATATCAAGTTTTTGATTTTCCTTTCCGGCGTCGTGCCTCGCGTCTTTTTGCAAGTTTTTCTTCACGCATTTCTGCAAAGACGCTTTCGGCCGTCACCGGCGGGAACTTCTGCCGTGGCGGTTCGTCGACGAGCGCGGACTTCGCGAGATCCTCGTGGGGGCACGCGGCACTGAACTTCGTGCGGACGGCAGGTCGCAGGTCGCCGCACTTACGAGCGACCTTGATCTCCTGCGCCGTTTCCTCCCAATCAGCGCGGGAGTGAGAGGTGTCGATGAGCGCGTGATACGCCCAGTCTCTTCTCTTCACTTCCTCGTCGACGCCGACGAGCGTCCTGCCGAGCGTTTGAAGCGCGTCTGCACGTTTTTGTGCATCCGCACTTGCGTTGATGATGTCAACCATTTTGCACCTACTGGAAAAACAAGGTCAGCGAATGCCGACCTGATGTCTGTTGGCTATGATACAGGATACGGCCAGTTTGTCAAGTGGCTGAAAAGAAAGCCCCCACGGCACGTGCCGTGGGGGTGTTTCGAAATGGAACAACGTTAGCGCTTCTTTTTCTTCCCGTGCGGAGCGGGCTTGGAGCCCACAGCGCCCTTCGGGGACGTCCCGAGGCGTGCTTCGCGACGCGCTTGCCTTGCGGCTTCAATTTGTTTGCGCGTCTGCTTTGGGCGCTCGAGAGGAACACGATATGTTGTCCCTTGATGCTCCCAAACGAGCAGGCCGGAGTTTTCCGACTTAACAAAGCCGTAGCCGCGGACAAGATCGAGAATCCGAGGCTGTACGATTTTTAGGAACCGCTTTGAAACAGCGGGGCCGAAGAGTCCAGCCTTGTTTGCAGCGAAGAGTGCGTCAAACGCCTTGGCACCGCCATCCACGTCTCCCTCAAAGAGGGAAATAAGCTGGTGATATCCAGCTTGGCGAGCTGCGTCCGCCCGGTCGCCGGTGAGAGCGACGAGGAAGAGCGCTTCGTTGAGCTGGATTGCACGCACGACCTCGTCCACACGCTCGGGCGCGACATCAAAGGGTTTGATGTCGTCGATCGCGGCGCTCAAACCATGCAGCGTATTGTCCTCGGTGAGGACGACGATTTCATCGCCGGGATGCATGCGGTAGAGAAACCGATGCGATCCGACGACGCGGCCGCGTTCGATTTGTTCTGGCATTCCGGCATGCACATATACTCCTTGGAGTGAATGCGCCGGTGAGTCCTTCACCCCAGTGTCAATGAGGACGTAAAAGGCGTCATCAGTGGACACATGTACGCCGAAGATTCGAAACGGGTTTTCCCAGAGGGAGGCAGAAAACACGAAGCCCTCCTCTGCCTCGAACGCTTCCTTACAGACGACGATCTGTCGCCCGTGACCGAAGTCAACGTAGTATTCCTTTTCCGCCCCTGCTTGTGACACGGGCATCCCTTCGGACACCTCGATGGAATTCGCGCGGAAGCAATTGTCATGCGCCGGTATGGTGGTATCGGTGTTCATTTCACTCTCCTGCATTGGTAGAGGACGTCGGCACCATGCCGAGCCCTGGGACATCTGTCCGCGAAGTATAATACACGAACGGGCTACTTTGTCAAGTAGCCCGTTCGCCCCTTATTTCCTTGCTCGTTTAGCGGATTTCGTAGGTGATGGAGACTGAAGCACTGTAGGTGTTCTCACCGGCGGGAACCTGGGGAGGAACCGCCGCTCCCCTGCTATCGGCAGAAGCACCATAGAGGACAGGATATGGGTAGCCGCCCGAGGACTCGCTGAAGTTGACTATCTTGCCGAGCGTAACGCCAAGCTGTTTCGCGAGTACGAGTGCTTCTTGCTTCGCGTTCGTGATGGCGTCGGCGCGCGCGGCGTCCGAGCCGGCGTTGGCATTATCGAGCGCGAAGTCAGGGCCGGATACGTTTTGTACCTCAAGCTTCCCGACGCCCGCGAGGAAGGCGCCTACCTTGGTGAGATCGCGAAGTGTGACTTGGATCGTCTCGGAAACTTGGTAGCCGATAACTTTGGGCGTGCCGCCATAGACCGGGCAGAGCGCGCCCGCGGGGCACGGGGCCGGGTAGGAATACTGCGGAGAGATATTGTAGGAAAGCGTCTTCACGTCCTTGTCCGCAACACCCTGGCTCGTGACGAAAGTGAGCGCGGCGTTGGCCTGCTTAGTGGTCGCTGCCTGCGCATCTCCCACCGTCGCCGCGCTGTTCTCCACCGAGAAGGTGATGTGCGCGATGTCGGGCGCCAGAGTTGCGTGGCCGTCGCCGGTCACGGTGATGGTGTCGGTCGCGGGGCTTACCGGCCGGCCGAAGTTCTCGGCGAGGCTCGCTGTCTCCATGAAGAGGAAGAGTGCGAGGATGGCGAGAACTCCAACGAGTGCGATGCGCACACCGCCATTGCCGAGCACGTCATGCAGAAAGTCGTTGTTCATAAAATAAATAAACTACTAATCGCCTTGTAAGGTCGCGAGAAGAACTCGGAGCGCCGCGTTCGCCGGGAGCCCGCTCACCTTGAGCCCTGGGTCCGTCCAGTTCGCGACGCCCTGATCCACTGCATCAAAGCGTAGCACGTCCTGCCCGCGGGAAAGATAGTATGCCGTGTCGACAACGCCCTCGAAGCGTCCGATTGCCGCGACGGTGAAGCGGTGGGTGCCAAGCGTCGTGGAGGTGAAGGCGGTGGCGGGCAAGGGCGCGCCCGAGGCCATTCCGAGTGCGGTCTCCTGGATGACGGCGAGCGCGGTCGAGGAAGCATCAAGCAGATAGCGACGAATGATAATCTCCGACGGAGCGGTTAAGGAGGCCACGGTCGCCGCGTACGCGGCGACCGTGGCAGCGTCCGGGGAGGCTGTTGCAGCGAATCCTGCTGGGAGCGCAAACGCGATGGCGGCGTCTGCGAGCGAGACGTTCGGCGCTGGGCACGCCGGGAAGTCGCAGGTGGTGCCGACCCGCGCGACTGCGGTGCCGTCTGGGCAGACCTTCGCATCCACGGGGCAGGCGATCGGGCGCGAGGGATGCTCTACCGCATTGCGATACGCGAATCCGCCGAGGCCCACCACGAGGATGAGCACGACACCGATCAACAAACTCTTCATCAGGGACAGAATAGCACGCCACCACATCAACCTGGTTGATGTGGTGGCGTGCGTTTTAAATAAAAAGCGGCTCGTGCGAGCCGCCACTGTCTACTGCGCTCCACCAAGACGGAACTCTTTCTCGGCAACATACGAGCTTCCTTCGACCCGGAAGAGCGTCAGCGCGTCCAGCTGCACTCCCTCGAAGCGCGGAGACCTTTCGCGCGTAACGAAGCGATCGACGCTCTCCGCCTTCTCGTGCGAGAGATGCCGCGCGACGCTCACGTGCGGATGGAAGGAGCCGCCGACACGCGCGGCAACTCTTGAGTCCGGCAGCCTCCCGATCCGAGCGGTGAGCATGTCAGCGAAAAGCTCTAGCTGCGGGTCATACATCACGTCGAGATAGAGCGTCTGGTCTTCAGGATTATCCCAGAACCGGCCGAAGCCGTACACGGTGAGGTTAAACGATCCGAAGAGCTGGAGCAACTCCCGCACCGACTCGCCCACTGCCCCAACACTTCGAGCGTAGAAGGGCGGCACGATGGTGAGGTGTGCGCGCACGCGCTTGGAGAGCGCCGGCACGCCGCACTCTTTTTCAAGGCGTTTCGTAAGCACTTCGTAGTACGTCTCGACTTCCCCCTGCGGGATAAACCCGAGAAAGAATTGTTGTTGGCTGGTCATGGTTCCTCTCTTTCTACCGAACAAGAAAGCATATATTGCTCCGATGTGCAAATAAAAAAGCCGCGGGATTTCTCCCGCGGCAGTATCTCATCGCAATTGACTGAGCGTTCTTGCCGCAACGACGGATGCCGGAGGAACCGCGGCGAGCTTCGGGCTCGGCGCAGGCGACGCGGCCTTCGCGGCTCCCGCAGTAGCTCGGTCGAAGTTGAAGCCGGCTTTCTGACCCAGCTGTTCGAGGAGTGGCCAGAGTTGACCCCAATAGGGACTTTCTTTCAATTGTTCGAAGAGCGCGTCAGATTCAGCAATTGTTCGAGCGCCGGAGTGGAGAAAGTTTCCTTCCCCGCCGCCAAACCCGAAAACTCTCCAGTCTTTCGCACGGCCCATCGCTTCGGCCCTAAGCACCCGAAGAGCTTCTAGCTGCGATGCCACCGGGAGCCTACCGATCTCTTTCAGTTTGTTCACGAGAGCTTCGGTCTCAATTTTCGCAAGAGCCTGCTGATGAGTCTCGTCAATAGTTTTTGCTTTTACCGTGTGCTCGGCGGGCCTTAGGATGTAACTGCCAAGAAAGGCGATGAACTTGAGAGCGACAAAACCGAGGATGAGGTAGCCAACGATGGGCCCCGCAGCTTGCAGGAAATTTAGCACTTGAGTCATAAGGAGTTCCTCCTGAAGAAGCGCGGGCCAAGGGCGGGCGCAGGGTTGTTCCGAACTAAGTATACTAAACGCACAAAAGAAGTCAATAGGCGCGGTGCGGTAAGAAAACAGGCGGCCGGAGGCCGCCTGTGGATTTAGTTTTGAGTTCCCGTAAGCGTGAAGTGCTCGTCCTCCCTGTAGAAGGGCGGGCGCCCATCGAGAGGAGTAGTGTGCCGATAGAGAATGACCTGGTCCGCCACCGTAGTGAGGAGCGGGGCACCTTCGTCGCTCTCGAAGAGCTCGCCGGCTCGCGCGGTCTGTCGGCTTGTGAGGTATCGAGCGATGCCGATGTACGGGATGTAGACCGTGGGCATCAGTATTGGCTTGCGCGTTTCCTCTTCAGCAAGAGCGGTGAGCTCTCGGGCAAACGCTTCCAGCCGGGTGTGGGCGAGCGCCGGCAGATAGAGGATCTGACTTTCCGGGTTTTCGCTGAACCAGCCGAACCCGCTGAAAGTGAGTTCGAAAGGCTCGGTCTCGCGGCAGGAGCGGCTCACCTTGGATATCAAGTGCAAAAGCCGGCGAGTGTCGATGCTGTTGAAGGGCTGCACCAGCGGGAGATGCGGGGGCGAGCGTTTCAGGATAAGCGGGATGCTGCATTCATCCTCGAGCCGCGACGCGATGCGGTCGACGTAGGCGTTCACCTCCGGCCCCGGATCGAGCGCCAGGTAGTAATCCTTGTCTTGCTTGTGGGTCATGAGAACCTCCTTTTCCGGATGCTACTCTAGCATTAAAAACGTTTGGGCACAAATTTTATTTGGGGCGGCTATCGGGAATCGAACCCGAATTGAGAGCTCCACAAGCTCCAGTGTTAACCGTTACACCATAGCCGCCATGTTCACCCCGCTCGAACGGGGCACAGCTCGAGTTTGTTATAGCAGAAAGAGCCGCGAGCGCGAAGCCGCCGTGGTATCCTGCCCCAGATGCCGGATGAACACGCGGACTTCGAAAAGCTTATTGAGTCTCTCAACGATGACGTGCTACGCGCGTCATATGCGGCGCCCTTGGACGGTTATCGGCCAACCTTCATGCCGCGCCTCCTCGCCGGTTTCTTGATCGGCTGCGGCAATCTCGTCTACGGCCGCGCTCCCTCCTATCTCAAGTTCCGCGCGATAGAGATTATCGCGCGCGTGCCCTACCACTCCTGGGCCTCCGCCATCTTCACGCTTCTGACGCTCTTCTACGCGGACGAGAAGCGGGCACTGCGGCTCTCCACGCTCTCGCGCTTTACGCGCTTCGCCGCGGAGAACGAGACGATGCACGTAGTGGTCGTCTCGGCGCTTGCCCTCAAGCACGCGCGCCCGGGTCTCCTGCGGCACACGATCGTGCCGGTGGTTTTCGCCTTCATCTACTTCTGGAAGTCGTATTTCATCTATCTCATCAATCCGCGCTGGTCGCTCGAGACGAACTACCTTTTTGAACAGCATGCCTACGATCAGTATTCGCTTTTCCTCGCGGCGCACCAAGAGGAACTGAAACGCTCTCCAATCGAGAGCGAGTTCCTCGCCTGGTATGGCCGGCACCCACGGAGCGAGTATGAGTTCTTCCAATCAGTCAGGAACGACGAGCTCGTGCACCGCAATCGCTCGATCCACGAGCTGCGGATGCACGAGATGCGTGCAAGCTAATAGCGGGGATTCTCCTCGGGGACACCTGCGAGATGGTTCGCGAGTCGCGCAAGCGCGAAGAGGAGTGAGGAGAGGCGGTTGAGATACGCGAGCGTGGGCGCATTGACATCGCGTACTCCCGCCTCCGCGAGCGCGACCACGCGGCGCTCCGCCCGGCGCGCGAGGGTTCGCGCGACGTCGAGGAGCGCGGAGAGTTCCGTCCCGCCGGCGATGGAGAAGCCCTTGAGTGCCGGGATCGCCTTCTCTACATTGTTGATGACTTGCTCGAGACGCTCCATAGCTGCTGTGTTTACGCGTTTATCCGCGCCCGCGATCTCGGCCTGAATGATAAATAATTCCTCCTGCACCTGGCGCAGAATGGGGGCGATGCGCGCATTCTCTGCGGCGTACGCCTTCACGAAGCCGACGAAGGCGTTCAATTCGTCGAGGGCGCCTAAGGCCTCGGGCAGATCGGAGGATTTAGAAATGCGCTCTTTGGTGGAATCGAAGACCTTGGTGGTCCCCGCGTCCCCTTTGCCGGTGTAGAGCATGGGGCGAGTGTAGCATCGGACACGATATCGTGGTATACAACGTAGCGGAAGCTGGAATGGAGTCAGAAATGACCAGGAAAAAGAGCCCTGAACGGGAAGTGTTGCGCAGATGTGACGAGAACGCGCAAGACTTCGTGCGGCAGTTTGAGCGCGGAATGCGGCACATGCGCGGCGAGCCCGAGCCGCCGGTGCCCGAGAGTCAGCGGAACCGATTCTCCAGGAACGTCCGCGAAGCAGTCCCGAAAGCGCGCGAAATGCTCGATGTACTGGAGCGAGATCTCGCGAACGGTAAGTTCTTCGACGAGATCGTTCTATCAGAAGGCGACGGCATTGTTATTGTTTCCGATCTCGAACACATCACACGATTCGAGATCAAAGTTGACCTCGAGAAAGGCGCGGCTGTGCGAGTACAAAACACGCCGGGAGGGCAGACTGACTGTCTCTCGCTAACCGTATCGAAAAAACAAGAAAAGAAATGAAACAGGCGCGGCCCGCCAAGCAGGCCGCGTTTTCTATTCCCCGAGCGCGGTAGCTAGAAGTAGAAGAGCACGAGCGCCGCGACGATAAGCGAGACGACGTAGTGCCCCGCGTTGATGAAGAAGAGCGTCCACGAGCGACCCTCGTACCAGACCGAGTTGATGAGCGCCATCCCAATGAAGCCGACCGCGACCATGAGCCCGAGCCACGCGGCCTGGGATGCCGAACTCACCGCGAGCGAGTTCATAAAGTTCGCGAGGAACCAGATCATGATCAGGGTCGTGACGAATCCGCCGATCATCGCCTTGGCGGGCGGTATCTTGCCCGGCATACCCATCGATCCTTCCGGCATGCCCATAAGAGTTCTCCACTGCCTACCAAAGAACGGGCCGTACCAGAGCCAACCGACGACGAACGCCGCAATCGCGGCCGCGAGCACTGCGAGATAATTCATACGGAGAAATGCGTTAAGCGGATAACGCCTTTAGTATAGCAAAGTGCAGTATTCTTGAATTAGTCCGAACGCATTTTTCCGAAAAATTCCCCCCGCGAAAAAATTCAGAATTTGCGGCGAAGCCGCATCGCTGACAATTTCAAGTTTTTCTTTGGCGGCAACTAATTCAAAATTCACGAAGTAAATACCAATTAAATCTTATATGAAATTAGAAATTTTATCAATAAAAAGTGAAAGCCGCGCTACTCCGAAGAATAGCGCGGCGATGTGGCCGGAGCACGGCGTATGCTATACGGCGAACGACACGAGCCAGAGGACAGCCGCGGCTCCGTTCCAGGCCAGCGATGACTTCTGGTGTTCACGCTTGATGGTGAAGTACAGGCCAGCCAGCGAGCAGACGAGCGCAACCGTTTTGCCAACAAGAACGAGTTCGTGCATGGCTTTACTCCTTTCTGGAATGTGCTGTTCTCTACGGCAACATTACCGCAGAGATTATCGGTTTTTTCAGATTTCCGATAATGCTATAAATATAGAATATTATGGGCTGGAAGTCAAGCCCAAACAAAAATCAGCATCTCTGCTGTTTTATGACCTAAATCCTATGAATCCAATGATTAAAAATTTTTCTTTTCTTCTTTCCGTTAAAACATGGTTCGAGCCGATTGTTTTTCCGGGCTCTTTGGCGGTTTTGGCCTCGCAGAGCGAGGCAACAATTTCCAATTTTTCTTTGGCGGCATACTCTTGCAACTCTACGAGTTGCGCCTCAATACTCAAGACTTGTCTGTCGTCTTCTTCAGTAGATTTCCTTGCGTAAAGTATTTTACTTTTCTTCTTTCAAAATCGCCAATTCGTTTTTGCCCCCAAAATTGAATACGGATTAGTCGCCGAGCGAAGCGAGGCGAACCTTCAAAACTTGCAATTTCCTTACTGGTGCAGTATATTTGAATTAGTCCGAACGCATTTCGCCGCCTGCGGCGGCGAGGAAGCCCCCCCGCGAAAATCCGAAAATGCGGCGGAGCCGCACCGCTGACAATTTCAAGTTTTTCTTTGGCGGCAAATTCTTTACTGACCAATTACGAGAGTAGAAATGATCCTATCTCTCGTAGAGTTTCCACTTTGGTCGTCATCGTATAAGAATTTCTTATCTCCACTTGTTGAGATAGCCAAAATACTTTTATTGGGTAGCTCTACAAAGTACCAACCAACATCGGCATCATAGTGAGAAGATGAAGCAAACCTTATACGAGCCACTTTATAACCACCAGCTTGAAAGTATTTTGGCGAACCCCAGCCACCACTTGTCACTGATTTCGATACATAACTTTCAAAGCTATTTTCAGAATTTACTTTCTTAAAAAACTCTATGCGCAATCCACGATCACCAAAAGCTCCAGTCGGATTAAATTCAAAGAATCCTCCCCAATCTTCAGAGATGTTTCCAGGACGATTTGTGTTACGAGACGAAATCAGCGTCGGATTACTTCCGAATAGAGAAGGATACTTAAAAGTTAGATTGGGCAAGATTCCCGATTCAATCGAAGAATATGTGTACGAATTCCAAGATACAGTTTCATCTTTTACAACAGGAGTGGGAGTGGGGGTGGGGGTTGGTGAAGTTGTACGAGTTGGCGATGTGTTGGTTATTGGAGACGGAGTTTGTGCGACAGGTTCGGACTTCTTTGTAAGAACAAAGTATCCAACTGCACCAACTAAAAGGACAACGACTATAATCAAAACAATATTCGCAAATCCTTTTTGGTTTATATGATAATTCATAAATTATTTTTCGACTTTATGATTAAAATTTTTTCTTTTCTTCTTTCAGTTAAAACATGGTTCGAGCCGATTGTTTTTCCGGGCTCTTTGGCGGTTTTGATCGGTGCGGCTCCGCCGCATTTTCGGATTTTCGCGGGGGGGCTTCCTCGCCGCCGCAGGCGGCGAAATGCGTTCGGACTAATTCAAATATACTGCACCAGAAAGGAAATTGCAAGCAAGAGGGCTCCGCCTCGCTTCGCTCGGCGACCAGTTTGTATTGAATTTTCGGGGCAAAAACGAATTGGCGATTTTGAAAGAAGAAAAGAAAAATTTTTAATCCCTAACCCAATAAACCTATGAAATACATACTATACGCTCGAAAAAGCACCGAAGAAGATGACAGGCAGGTGCTTTCCATTGAGGCTCAAATGGTTGAGCTCAAAGAATTTGCCGCCAAAGAAAAATTGGAAATTGTTGCCTCGCTTTGCGAGGCCAAAACCGCCAAAGAGCCCGGCCGAATGAAATTCGCAGAAATGTTGTCATTACTCGAAAAAGGCAAGGCGGACGGAATAATTTCATGGCACCCCGATAGATTAGCTCGAAATTCTGTTGATGGCGGAAAG
>JACQBN010000019.1 GCA_016194455.1 Candidatus Kaiserbacteria bacterium
AGCCGGAGCGTATCGAGAAGTACCCGCGGCACAAGGGCGTCGCCGCCCAGGCCCGGCACCGGCGCGTTCGGGAATGAGATAAACGGTTGAATAAGATACCGGCGATAGAAGCCGGTGTCGTAGCCGAGCGCGTAGGGGCCATGAAAAAGGAAGGTCAGCGCATGCAGCAGGAGCGAGGCGCCGAAGAGCCCGAGCGGGACGGCGAAGGCAGATGCACCCCAAGCCCGTATTCGTAGAAGCAACCATTCCATTACGCCCCAGTCTATCGCACCCGCTCGCTATCCCCACCCGCTCCGTCGTACCCCCCCCACGTGGTATCGTCTTAGCATTAGCAGCTCGCATCCCCTTAAAATGAAAAAGGCACCAGAGAGCGCATCCAAACGTTTCGGTTCAGCAGGAACACTATTCATTATCGGGCTGATTCTCGCTGCGGGATCGTTCCTGCTCGCTTCGGGCACCACCTCAGCGGGGGGCAACTCGCTCCTCGCATCGATTTTCTTCCCGTTTTTCTCTAGTTCTACGGTAACTATCAGCCGGGATGCCTCAAGCCCGTGGGGGACCCTCGCGAACGATTCCCACCAAACCCTCGCGGTATTTAGCGTGCGTGCTACAGGCGTCACGCATGGAGCGACGGTGTCGGGAGTGCGGGCGAAGATTAATGTTTCTGGAACGACCTACACGCATCTCTCCGTTGGGGCCTTTTCTGCGTCGTATCGTTATTGCACCACTGCCGGCACGATCTATGGCTATGGGTACCCCGGGGGGTTGTGCGGGATTATCTGGCTTCCCGCCTTCCTCGCACGGGAGAGCGATGGAGTCTACACGGTCTCGCTCGACGGTTCATTCCCTGTTTATCCGAACCAGCAATCCGGGCAGCTGACTATCCTCGGCACGCCCCACTACACGCAGGCGCCCAGTGCAAGAGGATCCGTGCGTGCCACTATCGAGAGCGCGAACGCCACGGGTGATCAGTGCCACACTATCCATTATGGTTATAAGGACCGCTACGGCTATAGCGAGTGTGCCCCCGCGACCGTCAGCGTAGGGACGTGGTGGGCGAGTGGTAACACTCTCCCCGTCTCAATCCCCTACGGGTACGCATACCCAAGGCAGTAGTTTTCTACCTAAGGGTGTAGAGTAGCGGGAGCATCCCGCCCCTAGCTCAATGGTTAGAGCACCGAGCTTATACCTCGGCGGTTCTTGGTTCGAGTCCAAGGGGGCGGACACGAGTGCTACTATATATACGGAAGTCATACGGGAGGCAGCAATGCCCTATGAAAGAGTGCTCTACGAAGACATCAGCGGGGGGCCAGTTCACTTCGATTCCATGCTCCTGATGCTCCACCACGATATTGCGACCTTCGGGCGCGGGACAAAAAAGCCGCTCATCGGGGTACCGAATCGCGTTGGTTGGCGCAAGGGCCGGCTCGCCGGAGTCTATACGCCCACAGTTCCCGCCGTCCTGATCAAGCTCGAGAAGCCTGTCCAGGTCTGGGTCGGACTGGGGCGGCGGACAATCCGCATTGTCTGGGTCCTCTTCGATGGTCCGGACAGCACGCCGCATTCTTGGGAGGAGGGCAGCGAGGAAGATCTCATCTACGATTAGTAGTGTGAAGCCGCGTCCAGAGCAAACGCGGCTTCCTTTATTCCAAATGCATCTGCCGTTCCGCGCTCGCCGCCCTCGCGGCGAGCGCGGGATGGTTCTGCAGTTCTGGGTCGCGCGCGATGAGCGCGGCCGCTTCCGTGCGCGCTGCTTCCACCATTTTTATATTCTTGAGCGCCTCCATGGCGATGTCAGAGACGCCCCACTGCCTGCCTCCGGCGAGTTCTCCGGCGCCGCGGAGCGTGAGGTCGTACTCCGCAAGTTCAAAGCCATTCTTCGCATTCGTGAAGGCCTTGAGCCGCTCGCGAGTCGTGGGCCCAAGCGACTCCGGAAGCGCGAAGCAGTAAGGCGGATGCGTGGAGCGGATGACACGGCCTCGAAGCTGATGAAGCTGGGCAAGCCCGAAGCGCTCCGCGCCTTCTATGAGGATCACCGTCGCGTTTTCTACATTGACCCCAACCTCCACCACCGAGGTCGCCACCAAAATATCAATCGCGCCTTTTTCAAATCCGCCCATCGTCTTTTCTTTTTCGGCGGGCGTCAATTTGCTGTGGAGGATGGCAATCGTAGCGGTGGGAAAAATCTCCTTCTTGAGGCGCGCTGCCTCGGCCTTGACTGACTTCGCCTGGAGCGCGAGCTCTTTGGCCGGGTCGGGTTCGTCGATGCGGGGACAAATCACGTAGGCTTGATGCCCGGCGGCAAGCTCGCTGCGCACGCGCTCGTATGCGCGCTCGCGTTCCTTCGGCCCCAGCACTTCGGTCGCCACCGGCTTCCTGCCCGCGGGCATCTCATCAAGAAGCGAGAGATCCAAGTCGCCGTAGATCGTGAGCGCGAGCGTGCGCGGAATCGGGGTCGCGGTCATCGAGAGGAGGTGCGGCGCAAGCGCGTCTTTCGTCACCAACTTCTGCCGATGGAGCGTGCCGAAGCGATGCTGCTCATCTACGATGGCGTACGCAAGGTGTTTGAAATGGAGCGATTTCTCCACGAGCGCGTGCGTGCCAATCACAATCGGAATGAGCCCGTCCGCGACGCGCTTGCGAAAAGTAGCCCTCGAGAGTTTCGCCGATTCCTCGTACCGCACCCTTGACGGGAACACGCGGCACTCGCTTCCGGTCATGAGCCCAATGGAGATGGGATGGTCCTTGAAATAAGAAACAAAAGTAGAGAAGTGCTGCTTCGCGAGAATCTCCGTCGGGCACATATAGGCAACCTGCAAAGTGCCCGCGACGCGACCAGGGGGCCGCGAGGTCGCCACCAGATATGCAGTCGCCGCGGCGACCGCGGTCTTCCCGCTCCCGACGTCGCCCTCCAAGAGTCGCATCATCGGGTGGGGCTGCTCGAAGTCCTTCGTGATATCGGCAATCGTGCGCTCCTGCGCGCTGGTCGCGGGGAAGGGGAACGACTCTAGAAAGTCGGAGAGAGCGGATTGATTCACGGAAATCGGAAGAGCTTTTTCGCGCGCCACCTCCTGCCGGCGCTTTTGGAGAGCGACTTGGAGCGCGAAGACTTCCTCAAAGGCGAACCGTTTGCGGGCAGCCGCCGCGTCGCTCGTGCGCCGCGGCGCATGGATGAAGACGAGCGCAGCAGAAAGACTCGGCAGGTTATAGCGCTTCAGTATCTCGGGCGGGATTGGGTCACTGATCCGCTCATGCACGCGCGCCTCAAAAAGCTTTTTCATCACATGGAAAAACCAGAGCGAGGAAACGCCGCGGCTCTCGGGATAGATTGGCTGCGCTTCGTTTGCTAGCTCAGCACCTCCGGCAAAAAGCGTTTTGTGCGCTTCCTCTGGCGCAATCGGCGAGTGGTCGATCTCCGGGTTCGCGAGATACGCCTTCGCCCCAGCGCCCGCCACCCTCCCGCGCACCTTCACCACCATCCCGTCCGCAAGCGACTTGGCGATATAGGGCTGGGAGAACCACATCATTTTGATGCGTCCCGACGCGTCCTCAAGCCACGCTTCCGCAACAGGGCGCTGGCTCTTCCACGTCTTCCGTATGTCTGGCTTCCGGATCGTGCCGTAGAGGGTCACTTCGGCACCGGACGCAACGCTTGAGATTTGGGCCGAAGGTCCCGAGCGTTCATAACGCGAGGGAAAGTGATAGAGCAAATCGCGAAGCGTCCGGATGCTAAGTTTATGCAGAGCGCGCTTCTGCTCTGGCTTCAGCCGCGTAAAGTGTTTTTCAACGAGGTCGTTCGGGTTCACGAGCATAGTATACTTGCCGCCAAGAATGGACGCGAAGCTGGACGTACTAATTCTTGGCTCGGGCGGGCGCGAGCACGCGCTCGGATGGAAGGTAGCACAGTCGCCGCTCGTGAAGAAACTTTACTTCGCGCCTGGTAACGCCGGCACGAGCGCGCTCGGCGAGAATGTAAAAGTGGATGTCGCAGATCACCCCGCGCTCGCGGCCTTCTGCCGCGAGCGCGGGATTAGTCTCGTCGTCGTTGGTCCCGATGATCTCCTGGCTGCGGGCATCGTGGATACGCTCACGGTCGCGGGCATTCTTGTATTTGGCCCCACGAAAGCCGCGGCAGAGATTGAATGGTCAAAAGCTTTCGCGAAGCGCCTGATGCAGGAGGAGGGGATACCGACCGCCGCAAGCGAAACGTTTTCCGATTTTCGGAAAGCGTTGGTGTATATGAAGAAGCATCTACTGCCACTCGTCATCAAGGCGGATGGCCTCGCGCTCGGCAAGGGCGTCATCATTGCCCGCACGCAAGCGGAAGCCGAGCAAGCGCTCCGCGACCTGATGCTCGAGAAGAAACTTGGCGCGGCTGCCGAGCAAGTAGTGATTGAAGAGTATCTTGAAGGCGAAGAAATATCTGTTCACGCACTCTGCGCTGGCACCGATGCGATCCTTTTCCCCTCCTCGCGCGATCATAAGCGCATCTTTGACGACGACCAAGGCCCCAACACCGGCGGCATGGGCGTCATCGCTCCGGTGCCCGGCGTCTCAGCAGCAACGATGAAAGAAATCAGCGCGAAAATAATTTTGCCTGCGCTCAAGGCGCTCGCGAGGCACGGCCGTGCCTTCTCCGGCCTTCTCTATCCGGGCATCATGCTAACCGCAAGCGGACCCAAGGTGATTGAATTCAACGCGCGCTTCGGTGATCCGGAAACAGAAGCCTACATGCGACTGATGAAGAGCGACATCGTCCCAGCCCTCGTGGCCTCTGCAAACAGCTCGCTTAAGGGCATCACGCTTGAATGGTCAAAGGAGTCCGTCGCCTCGATCGCGATCGCCTCCGGCGGTTATCCGGGCGCGTATGAAAAAAGGAAGCCGATCTCCGGCATTGAAGAAGCGGAGCGCGCGGGCGCTATCGTCTTCCATGCCGGCACGGGGCGGAACACCGAGGGCACACCCATTACGAACGGCGGGCGCGTGCTCCACGTCACCGCGACCGGGAAAGATTTACCAACTGCCCTTACGCGCGCCTACGCCGCTGCTAAGCACATCTTCTTCTCCGGCGCCTATTACCGCACCGACATCGGCACGAAGGAAGTCCAGAGATCAGCGCGCTAGCGTTTTGCGAAGTCGTGTGCTATAAAACCCTTGGGGAATAGTTACAAAAGGAGCGACTAATATGCGCTATGCACTGTTGACGGTAGCCAATCCGACCATTGCATTTGTCTCGTTTGCGCATTATCTCGCGCAAGATCATATTCTTCTTACAACGCGCGGGACAGGTAAACAACTTATAGCAACTGGAGTCTCTCGAGTTCGGGAGCTGCACACCGCATTTCCTCCTCTGCCTCTTAGCGTAGACGCGACGCTCTTCAAGACCATCGATGCTTCGCTCTACACCACGCTTACCCACGGCCGGCAGCTATGCACCTCCGGCGATGGCTGGGACGAGATCAGAGTTGTGGTGGCTGGTTTCAAGCCGTGCGAGCCCCCGTTCGGTCCCCACAATCGGCCGGATGTCGGGGGTCCAACGCTCGCGAAAGTTGCGGCATTGGCAGCTCTCTATCACAAAAGGACGCTGTTTGTTCTTGCGGGCAGCAATCTAACTGAAGAGGACTATCGAGAATTTCTACTCAACTATTTCTCAGAACTCCCGGAGAAAACACGACTTATAAATGTCCAACTCTATGCTAAACGAGCTCTTCAAGCCGTTGCGGCATATGAGGCAGAGGTGGCGGGGTTGGTAATGAGAGAATAAGAGAACATCGCGCGGCTACAAGGTGGTCGCGCTTTTTATTTATGCCGACGCGGGGGATGGCCAGAGCGCGAGCGCGAGCGCCATTGCCGCAATCGAAAGATCGCGGAAGAGGACCGCAAACTGATTCGCGTTGAAGACAACGATCGCAAGCAGCACAAGAGTCGCGATGACCGCCGGGATGCGGATTCTCCATCCTGAAAGTATCCAGAGCGCGATGATGACTTCCACGATGCCGAAAGCGTGGAGCAGAATCGTCGCATTGATCGGGAGCATATGCACGAACGAGGGGAAGTACGCTGCCCACGAGGTCGGGTCGCTGAGCGCCGCGATGGGCGGATAGAAGAATGCGAACGCGACCCCGAGCCGGAGCGCAAGGTGAGCGGCGCTCTGCCGGTTCATGTTTTATTGTGCGGTCACGACGACCGTGCCGCCGTCATTCGCGTTGCCGTGATTGTGATAGCCCCACGTGCCCACTTTCGTAAATGTGAACGAAAAGGAATCACCAGCTGCGCACTGATCGAAGGATGCGGAGCCGGCGTAACCTGCGGCGCAGTGCGTGCTCTTGGTGGTGCCGTCATAGCCGGTGTGCGCGGGGTGCGGATTGGAGGCGATCCACATCTCGTCACTACTTTGGTTCACAAACGTGACTTGCGTACCGACCGCGACGCTCACCGACGCAGGCGAGAAGCCGTTGTCGGTATAGGCGACGGTGACCGCGCCGGCTGCGGGCGTCGTGGCGGCTGGCGCAGTTGCGCCGGGCTCCGTCGCGGCCGGTGTCACGGTCGTACCCCCCGCGGAGAGGAAATACCAAGCGGCGACTGCAACAATGATGACCACAACGATACTCCCGATAGTTTTTGCGTTCATGATTTTTATAATTAGTAAGCGAGCTGCTCCCACGATACCACAAGCAAAAATATTTTGTGCTATACCTTACGCTATGGAGGCGTCGCATAGTGGTCTAGTGCGCATGCTTGGAAAGCATGTGTGGGGCAACCCACCGAGCGTTCGAATCGCTCCGCCTCCGCCAGTTAGGAAATGAAGTCATTGGCTCGCCCGCTACGCGGGCTCGCCAGCCGTTTTTCGGGGAAATTTCAAGCCGTTTTGAATTCAGTAAGGCCAAAAGCGGGCTTTTCTAAAACATTATGAAATACTTTATCTACACACGAAAATCTACCGAGAGTGAA
>JACQBN010000023.1 GCA_016194455.1 Candidatus Kaiserbacteria bacterium
AATATACATATGTACCACAATCGTTCACGCGGCTTCACGCTCATAGAATTACTCGTCGTTATCGCCATCATCGGCATCCTCTCGGCGGTGGTGCTTGCTTCGCTTAATACCGCACGCTCCAAGGGCAATGACGCGGCGGTGCAGTCCGACCTCTCGACCATCCAGACAGAGGCCGAAATATCCTACGCCAACCTCGGCAATTCTTACAATTCAACGGGCACGACGATTAACAGCACCACGTGCGTCGCGTCGCTGCCAGCCGCCGGCACCAATTCTATTCTCGGGGACGCGGTAATTCAGAACGCCATTAAAGGTGCAAAGAACGCACAGAATGCCGACGGTTCTTGCGTGGTGAGCGCCACCGGTTACATGGTCGCGATGCCGCTGTCGAGCGGCGCGTGGTGCGTCGACTCCACCGGCGTCGCGCGCAAGACGACTTCGGGCGGCACGGCCTATGCGAACGTCGCTGCGGCTTACACGAGTGCACAGGCTTCTTGCAACTAGTTCATGAAGGCTCGTAAGGGGTTCACCCTCATAGAACTCCTCGTCGTCATTGCAATTATCGGCATTCTCTCCGCGGTGGTGCTCGCCTCGCTTAATACCGCGCGGACGAAAGGCAGTGACGCGGGCGTGAAGGCGAATCTGGATACGGTCGCGACCCAGGCCGCTCTTTTCCTCACGAACAACAACAACTCCTACGGCGTCTTCAACGACGGCAGTGGTGCTCCGACAACGTGCCCAGCGCCCAACGCCGCGGGCGCTGCCGTCTTCCACGATACGACTATTGAGAACGCGATAGCAGCCGCTGCGCTTGACGCCGCTGCGACCATCTCCACCTACTGCGTCTCGACCGCCACCGCCTATGCGGCGGCGACCAAGCGCCCGGTGCCAGCCTCCGGCGCGCCCACGACGTCCACCTTCTGGTGCGTGGACTCGACGGGCGTTAAATGCGGCAACGACGGCAGCGGTGGCGACAACGCCACACCTATCGTAAGTAACGCCTGCGTCGCCTGCACAACGACGAATTGATGTAGCGATTGAAACACGCGCGCCCCCTCGGGGCGCGCGTGTTTGCTATCATGGCTTCCATGCATGCGCTCGCACTCGTCGTTTTTTTTGGGTTGGGCGCGATTCTCGCGAGCTTCGTCGGCGTGGTGGCTGCGCGTCTCAACACCGGAATGCCTATCCTTTCCGGTCGTTCGCGCTGTGATGCTTGCGACAAAGTGCTCGAACCTCGCGCGCTGATGCCGATTTTTTCCTATTTCCTCTCGGGTGGCCGCGCCTTCTGCTGCGGGGCGCGCCTCTCGCCCCTTGCCCCGTTCTCGGAGCTACTGCTCGGCGCCCTCTTCGCACTCTCGTACAACAATCTTGGCCTCAAGTGGCCGCTACTTTTTTTCCTAATCGCGCTCGCTCTCCTCGTGGCGCTCGTCCTGTACGATCTTGCGCACCAGATACTCCCGACCTCGCTGCTCTCTGCCTTCGTGCTTACTACGATCGCATTCGCCCTCGTCAACACCTCAACTTCTGCACCTCTTAGCGCCTCACTCATGTTGGCAGGCTCGCTTGCGCTCCTGCTCGCTCTTATCCATCTGTTCTCCCGCGGCCGCTTTATGGGACTCGCGGACGCCCCCTTCGTCTTCGGCCTCGCGCTTCTTGCCGGGCCGCTCGCGTTCTCTGGTTTCCTCTATTCTTTCTGGATTGGCGCGATTATCGGCCTCGTCATCTTGGCGAAGAGGCCCGCCGGACATAGAATGGGAGTTGAGGTGCCGTTCGCTCCGTACTTGGCGGCCGGCTTCCTCCTCGCTATCTTCACCGGATGGAATCTTTTCACTCTCATCGGGCCCTGACTGCGCAGGCAGGCTTTACCCTGATCGAACTTTTGGTCGTCCTTGCGATCATTGCGGTCGTGACCGGGATCGTACTCACGAGCCAGAGCAGCTTCAATCGCACGCTCGTTGTAGCGAACACCGCCTACGATGTTGCGCTTACCCTGCGGAGCGCCGAGACTTACGGGCTGGGGAGTCGCGGCGTAGGCGCGCTCACCAACGCCGGCTACGGTATCGACTTCGAGAAGGCGACACCGAGCTCCTTCACTCTTTTTCTAGACAAATATCCGAGTGCGGGAGCCGCTTTCAGTTGCCACCCCGCTGCCGACCCGAGCGCACCCTCCGCCGAGCCGGGCGATTGCGTCTATGAGGCAGCCCAGGGCGAGAAAGTAAGTCTCTATACGCTCGGCAACGGCATCACCCTTTCCAACTTCTGCGCCTACGCAGGCGGTGCGTGGTCCTGTGCGGCCGACACCCTCACTTCACTTGCGATCGTCTTCGCGCGGCCAAACCCGGTTGCCTTCATCAGTGCGAACGGCTCCTACTCGCTCACGACGCCCGCCTCCGCGGCCTGTCTCACGCTCTCCTCACCCGCGGGCGGCTCGCGCTACGTCTCCGTCAACTCCGTGGGTCGCATCACCGCGGGCGCCACCTCCTGCCCATGAAAAACAAAAACGGCTATACGCTCGTGGAACTCATCGTCGCGGTTGGGATGTTCGCGCTCATTATGACACTCGCCGCGGGCGCCTACCTCATCATGATCGGGGCGAGCCGCTCTGCACAGGCGACCGCGACCGGCATCAACTCGCTCTCCTTCGCGCTCGAGGACATGGTGCGTTCGGTGCGCACCGGGATCGGCTACAACTGTAACGCCCCTGGCGGCGGCGATTGTGCAAATGGCGGCAGCGCACTCTACTTCACCAATTCAAGCGGACAATCCACGACCTACGCCTTCCTAGGCGGAGCGCTCACCAAGAACGGCGTCGCCCTCACCGATTCAAGCGTCACCGTCAATGCTTCCAAGTCGCGCTTCTATGTGAGCGGCACCTTACCCTCCTGCGCGACGCATCCGCCGCCCCAGTCCTGCGACAACAACCAGCCCAACATCACCTTCCTCATCTCGGGCACCGTCTCGCCCGGACCGGGGAAGACGACCTCCTTCTCGATAGAGACGGGCGCCACGATGCGCGGCGACGATTTATAAATATGAGAGGCTTCACCCTTCTTGAAACTCTGGTCGCGGTCACCATCCTCACGCTCGCGGTGGCGGGTCCCTTGACCTCCGCGAGCCGCGCGGTCATCGCGGCGCAGACCGCAAGTCAGCAGCTCACCGCCTCCTATCTCGCACAGGAGGGGATTGAATACGTGCGACTGATGCGCGATGATGAGTCGCTCGCATTCTACTCCGGCGGCGGCCCCGCGTCCGCGTGGACCGACTTCATCACCGGTTCGTCTGCCTCTTCCATTACGGGCTGCCGCTCCTCCGCTTGCACGCTTGACCCCCTGAGCTCGATGGGCACGGGAAGCGGGCACTCACTCTCTCCCTGTTCGGGCAATTCCTGCGGGTCGCTCTATCTGCGCCCCGACGGCATCTACACCGAGCAGTCGGGAGCCGCGGGCGCGGTCAAAACTCCCTACACGCGGACCCTCCAAGCGGTTGATATCTCCGCCTCGGACGAGCGCATCACTTCTAAAGTGCAATGGGTCTCGCGTGGCACGACCTACACCGTGTCCGTCACCGACCACCTCACGCCATGGGAATAAAAACTTCACGCAGGGGATTCACTTTATTGATCGCCGTCATCTTCATGTCGGTGATGCTCTCGCTTGGGCTTGCACTCTCTTCGCTCGGCTACAAGCAGGAGGTGCTCGCCTCCTCCGCGATAGAGTCGCAGTACGCTTTCTACGCCGCCGACGCCGCGCTTGAGTGTGCGCTCTACGCCGACCAGCAGCAGAATCTCTTCGCCTACGATGAAAATCTTTCTGCCGCAACCCCGACGATGACCTGCGACGGCTCCATACCAATTTCTGCGACAACCCTCTCCCACACTCTAAGCCAGTGGGTAACGACCTCTCGCCTCTCCTTAGACTCGGGCAAGCGCTGCGCGGACGTAACGATCTATAAGCCAAACGGAGCGGGAACGAACTACCTCTTCTCGCAGGGCTACGACGTCGCCTGCAGCGTGGTCGCCTCTCCGGGCGCCGCGCGCTATGTCGCCCGCGGCCTTGAAGCGCAGTACTAGACCGTTCGGTATACTGGGAGCATGAAGGCCTCGAAGGCGGAGCGCGCTCGGGTGCGCGAGTTGCAGGAGACGATACGCAAGTATCGTATGTTGCAGCACGTGGGGGACGAGACACCCATTTCTCCCGACGCACTCGATTCGCTTAAGTACGAGCTCGCAGAACTTGAAGAGAAATATCCAGAGTTGATAACTCCCGATTCACCGACCCAGGTGGTCGCGGGCGCGCCCCTGCCGGAATTGAAGAAGGTGCGGCACGAAGTAGCGCAGTGGTCCTTCAACGACGCGTTCACGGAGGCGGACATTCGCGTATTTGATGAACGGGCGAAAAAACTTTCCGGTAAGCCCGCAAGCTACGATTTGGAACTCAAGATAGACGGGCTCAAGACCATCTTCACATACAAAAAAGGAGAACTCGCCGTCGCCGCGACACGCGGCGACGGCATTGTGGGCGAGGATGTCACCCACAACATCCGCACGATCAGAGGATTCCCGCTCAAGTTGAAGCGCCCGATCGATTGCCTCGTCGAGGGGGAAGTGTATCTCACCCGCTCGGGTCTTAGGGCGCTGAACGCGAAACGCCGGAAGGAGGAAGAGCCGGAATTCGCGAATCCTCGGAACGCTGCCGCGGGCTCCATCCGTCAACTAGATCCGAAAATAGCAGCCGAGCGCCCGCTCGCGGTCTTCATCTACGACCTCGATACGACATCAGAAAAATTGCCGCCCACCCAAAGCGAGGAGCTTGAATATCTCAACGGGCTCGGCTTCCCGGTCAACCCGCACCACCAACATGCAGAGTCGCTCGCAGAAGTTTTTGATTATTGGAAACATTGGCAAGGGAAAGCGCGCGAGGAGTTGGATTATCAGCTCGACGGAGTCGTTTTAAAAGTCGAGGATCGAGCGCAACAAGAGGCACTCGGCTACACGGGCAAGGCGCCGCGCTCCGCCATCGCGTACAAATTTCCGCCCGAGCAGGTCGAGACCGTGCTCGAGGACATTACGCTCCAGGTGGGGCGCACGGGCGTGCTCACCCCCGTCGCACACCTGCGGGCAGTCGCGGTGGCGGGCACGACGGTCGCGCGCGCGACCCTCCACAACGAGGACTTTATAAAAGAGAAAGACATCCGTGTTGGCGACACGGTGATTCTGCAGAAAGCAGGCGACGTCATCCCGGAGATCGTCTCGGTGTTGAAGGAGTTACGGCCCCGGGGCGCGAAGCCGTGGAAGTTCCCAAAGCACTCGCCGCTGTGCGGAGGCGACGGCGCGATTGAACGCGTGCCGGGCGAAGCCGCGCGGCGCTGCAAGGTTCCCGGCTCGTTCGAGCAGCAGGCGCGTAAGCTCATCCATTTCGCCGGGAAGTCCGCGCTTGATATCGACGGCATGGGACGCGAGACCGTGCGGCTCCTCATGGAGCACGATCTCGTCAGCGAGTATCACGATATGTTCGACCTTACCAAAGACGAGCTCCTCGCGCTCGAGGGATTTGAGGAGTTGAAGGCGAGCAACTTGCTCACGGCGGTCGAGAAGGCGCGGAGAGTGTCGCTCGACCGCGTGCTCATCGGGCTCTCGATTCCGCATGTGGGAGATGAGACCGCATATCTGCTCGCAACACATTTTCAAACCCTTCAGCAACTTCAGGGTGCGTCCGCAGAAGCACTTTCAAAAATAGACGGGGTTGGACCTATCATTGGCGAATCGGTCGCGAAATGGTTTCGCGACAGCGAGAACCGCGCCGCGCTCGCGCGCCTCTTGAAGCATTTGAAAGTGCAAAAAGTTTCAGCTCCCACAAAAGGCCCCTTGACCGGCCTCACGGTGGTCATCACCGGCACGCTTCCAACTCTTTCGCGCGAGGAGGCGGAAGCGCGGGTGCGCAAGGCCGGAGGCAAAGCCGCGAGCTCCGTTTCTAAAAAGACCGCCTTTGTGGTCGCCGGTGAGAACCCGGGCTCCAAATTCGACAAAGCTAAACAGCTTGGCATCCCAATCGTCTCCGAATCCGATTTCCTAAAGCGCTTGAAGGTATAAAAAGAAACCGCCCGACCTACACGGCCGTAGCGGTTCTTTGATAGTTCTGGCGATAGATTACGTTGCCTCAGCAGCTCGGCGTTTCCTGATGACACGGCGCCACTCGGTGCTGAGAGCGCGGGCTTCTGCAATGTCCCCTGTTTCCCCCGTAAAGCTGTTTTCGCACCAGAAGCCACAAGTTTTGTCGCCAATCCCGACCGTGAGGTTGAGCTTATAACAGCCGCTGATGTGGTCGTCGTAAATTTGTCCCAGCACAGAAGAAGGACTATTGGTCATTTTCAGCCCGCTGAGAGAAATCGAAAAAGTTGCGTTCTTTCTCCACCAACTCGGCTTTTTCTTGTCGAGCAGTTTTACGCCCCTCGCGACGCGTTTTTGAATCGAAGCCATCGCTTCCTCCTTGGTTAGGTTGAAATGGGCGGACTTACATCCGTGCCCAGTATATACATACATTACTTTTTGTCAAGCATTCGGGTACGTGATATATTTTATTTATGGCGACGAGGGAGGAGGTGAAGAAGTTGGCGGCGCTGGCGCGGATCAGCGTGCCGGAAGGGCAGCTCGAGAAGTTTACGAAGGAATTCGACGCGATACTCGCGTACGTAAGCCAGCTTGAGGAGTTGAAGCTACCGAAGGGGCTCAAGGAAGAAAAGCCGATGCTACGAAATGTCTTTCGGGCAGATGAGAACCCCACGGCGCCAGGCGCGTGGACGAAAAAGCTGGTCGACGCGTTTCCTGAAAAGGAGAACGACTATTTGGTCGTGAAGCAGATCATCACGCATGAGTAATCACGCCGCCGTGCACAAAAAAGTGAGCGCTCCGGCCGCTAGGCCAATTCTACTCACTTTTTTTGCACGGCGGCTTTGATATGAAAAAGCCGAACGAAATGACGATTGTAGAAGCGGCGAAAAAGCTCCGCGCCAAAGAGTTTTCTGTTCGCGAGCTCTGGGACGCGTGCGCCGCGGCGGCGCACGCGCAGAATCCGGAGTTAAACGCATTCCTTGAGATTTTTGACGCGGAGCAAGCGGACATTGAGGCCGCGCAGCGACGTATCGACCGTGAGGGAGATACGGCCCCGCCACTCTGCGGTATCCCGCTCGCGATTAAAGACAACATTTTGATAGAAGGGAAGGTGGCAAGCGCCGCGTCGAAGATTTTAGAAAACTATCGTGCGCCCTACAGCGCGACCGTGATCGAGAAGCTGAAAGCGCAGAATGCGCTCTTCGTCGGCCGGACCAACATGGACGAGTTCGGGATGGGCGCTTCGACCGAGAACTCCGCATTCGGCCCCACCAAGAACCCCCGCGATACCTCGCGCGTCCCGGGCGGCTCCTCCGGCGGCTCCGCCGCCTCCGTCGCCGCGCATCTCGCGCTTGGCGGCTACGGCACCGATACGGGCGGCTCCTGCCGACAGCCATCCGCCTACTGCGGCGTCGTCGGCTTCAAGCCCACCTACGGCGCCGTCTCGCGCTACGGCATTATCGCGCTCGGCTCGTCGCTCGATCAGGTGGGCGAGCTCGCCAACTCTGTCGCGGACGCCCGCATTCTTTTCGACGCGATACAAGGTCATGACCCACTTGATGCGACGACGCTTCCCGACAAGCTCTACGAGGTATCGCAGACTCCAAAGCGTTTTCGCGTGGGAGTCCCGCAACATTTGCTCGAAGGGGTAGAACCCGACGTGCGCGCCGCTTTTGATACCACTCTCAATCGGCTGAGGGACGCTGGCCACGAGGTCGTAGACATAACACTTCCGACCAGCAAATATGCACTGCCGGTGTATTACATCGTTCTCCCCGCCGAAGCATCCACCAATCTCGCCCGCTACGACGGCATGCGCTACGGCCTCGCGAAGCGCCTGCCCGCGCAGGCAGGAGGCAAGACTCTACTCGATGATTACGTGGAGACAAGAGCCGCGGGATTCGGCGATGAGCCAAAGCGCCGCATCTTGATCGGCACCTTCGTGCTCTCCGCGGGATACGTTGACGCGTACTACCGGAAGGCCGAGGCGGCCCGCGTTCTCTTGCGCAGAGAATATGATGAGGCGTTCAAGAAAGCGGACGTTATCGCGTTCCCTACGACGCCCTCTCCCGCATTCAAGTTTGGCGCGAAGTCCGACCCGGTCGCGATGTATCTCGAAGACGTCTTCACCGTGACCGCGAACCTCACCGGCATGCCCGCCATCTCGGTGCCCATGGGCGAGGTGGAGAGAGAAGGGAAGAAGCTGCCGGTTGGAATTCACTTCACCGCGCCGCATCAGGCAGAGGAGCGGCTCTTCAGGATTGCGAGTGCCGTATACTAGGGGAATGGATAAGGAGAAGGAGACTGCACCGGTGCACTGGCTCGCGCTTGCGGGCGTCGCCGTTGTCGTCGGGTTCGTCTTTGTCGTCGCATCCGGCGCCGGCGGCTCGCAGATCAATCTCGAATATTTCTACCGCCTCCTCTATGATTGCATCTTCGGCTCCTGCTACGGCTCCATCGGGTTCGCAGGCTTCAGCGCCTGGCTCGCGCATCTCTGGGTTTCTATAACCATCATCGGCTATATCCTCGCGGCACTCGCGCTCGTCGTGATCGTCTATGCGACAGTCCGCCTTTTTGATTTGCGAGAGAAGGAGGAAAAGGAATACGGCACGCTCATCCTCGCGCCCGCAGAGGCCGAGGAGAACAAACGCTGGCTCCATATCGAATCGCTGATGGGGAGCACGAGCGCCTCCGACTGGCGCCAGGCGATTATCGAGGCCGACATCATGCTGGACGATATGCTGGGGCGGCAGGGTTACACGGGCGCGGGTGTGGGCGAGAAGCTCCAGCAGGCGAACGCCGCGGACTTCGATACGCTCCAGGACGCCTGGGAGGCGCACAAGGTGAGGAACCAGATCGCGCACGAGGGATCCGCCTTTGCCCTCTCCGAAACGCTCGCACGCCGCACAATCGCGCGCTTCGAGGCCGTCTTCCGCGAGTTTGACGTGCTTTAGGTTGCCGCCTATACTAGGTCGATAGCGGGGTAGAGTAACAGTAATTCGCGAGGCTCATAACCTCGAGATGCGGGTGCAATTCCCGCCCCCGCAACACGGTTGTGACGCCAGGAACTAGTACCGTCCCCCATTGGGATCAGTACAGTACCGCTCGGCATCACGTAAGCAAAAGCCGCCCGAAAGAACAGCTTTTGCGCTATTTGAATCGAGGCATATACTTCTTTTATGTGGAATTGCAGACGACTTAGAAAGTTTATTTTCAATGCGGTCATTTTCATTGCGGCTGTAGCAACCATCATCGGAGTCTATATTGGGGTGCAACAATTGAGATTGGCAGTCATTCAGCTCAACGAATTGAATGCCAAAGCGCAGATTAGCATCACATGGGATTCTTTAACCCCCACTCTCACATTAAATCCCACGATTTCAAATCCTCTATCTTTTGCAATGATACCGCGCAATATTGGCGCGAATGACACGAACCATTGGGAGGTCGTTACCATTTTCTGTAATGGAGTAAATGTTTTGAAGCATGATTCTACATGGACTTCGTCTCCACCAGGTTCAGGATACTTGTATTTTGTTTCTAGCACCCCGCTTCTGCACGACCAAGCAATATTCGACAACAAGGCAGATTCAATTGGTCAGTTTCAGATTACGTTCTCAGTTAAGCCCTCCGCTCTGCCGATTTCAATTCCTCTGGCTGCAATTCAGACATCTGGACAACAAACTCTGCCAACTGGCGAACTGGTTTCTTTTGCGATTGATAGTACAGCGTCATCTTCGTTCGAGTATTCGAACTTTTCAGATATCTTTAAGACTGGGTGTGTTGAAAACTCAACGTCTCGCCAATAGTCACGGTCAGTACAGTACCGCCCCGCCTGTTCGCCCGTCAAAACTCACTGAAAACTCTCTAACTATCTCAAGGTCGACCCATACCGGCCCCCATCGACTGAGAGGGAAGAAAGGTGGCGAAAGAATCTTTGGATTGCTTGCAGTGGCGGGTACAGTACCGCTTCTGGCAACACGGTTGTGAGACAAGGAACCAGCACCAGCCGCGGTTCTAGGGCAGCTGGGGATACAGCTCTTGACGTTGTGGTATAATGTCCCTCGTTATCAGCCATACCCCTCTTATGATTACTCGCACCCCATTCTTCGCGGCAGCGCTTGCTTTCGTCTTTCTTCTCGGTGGTTCCCTCGCGTATGCCGAGCAGGGTCCCCCCGAAGACGGCGTCTCCGCGGCCGACCGCGCGAACTACCAGGCGCTCAATATCGAAGGACGGTTCGGCGTGCATTTCAAGGCGCATAAGAGCGTCTGCGCGGAAGCTGGCGCGGGCACCGCTCGCTGCGCGGCGCGTGTCATTACCGATGCTGCCGGCCGCCCCGCGGCGACCCTGAAGGCCGTGAGCGGCTTCAGTCCTAGCCAGATTCTCGGCGCGTACGGTCTTAGCGGCACGGTCTCCGGGCTACCGATCATCGGCATCGTGGACGCCTATGACGACCCGACGATCGTAAGCGATCTCGCGACATACAATGCGAGCTCCAGCATTCCCGCCCTCCCGACCTGCACCACGAGCACAATCGCCTCTTCGCCCACCGCCTGCTTCCTCAAGGTGAATCAGCTTGGTGCTACGACCTCGCCTCCGACGGTCGACGCCGGCTGGGCGCTCGAGACCTCGCTTGATGTGGAAATTGCGCACGGGCTCTGCCAGAACTGCAAAGTCCTCTTGGTTGAGGCCAGCTCCGCAAGCTACAGCGATCTCCTCACTGCGGTCGATAAGGCGGTCGCGCTTGGCGCGAAGATCGTTTCCAATTCTTGGGCTAGCGGGGAGTTCCGCGGCGAGACGACGTACGACACCCACTTCAGTCATCCAGGCATCGCCTTCCTCTTCGCTTCAGGCGACAGCGGTTATGGCACCGCGTACCCGGCGGCTTCACGCTACGTGACTTCGGTGGGCGGCACGAGCCTCTTCCTAAATGGGAATGGCTCCTACAACCAAGAGCTCGCCTGGAGCGGGACAGGGAGCGGCTGCAGTTCTTTTGAAGGGAAACCCTCCTGGCAACACGATGCGAAATGCGCGCGCCGCACGCTCAATGACGTTGCCGCGGTCGCGGACCCCAACACCGGCGCGGCTATCTACGACTCAACACCCTTTGGCAGCGCCTCCGGCTGGTTCGAGATCGGCGGTACCTCGCTCGCGACTCCGGTGCTCGCGGCGGTCTACGCGCTTGCGAGCCCTCTGCCCACCGGCACCCAAGAGAATTCTCTGCCCTACTTCGCGAATCTCTCCACGACGCTCCATGACATCATGAGCGGCGCGAACGGCAGGTGCGGCAGCGCCTCATATCTCTGCACCGCAGTTACGGGCTACGACGGCCCCACCGGCCTCGGAACGCCGAAAGGCACCGGCGCTTTCTAGGAATTACTTGGCTCGTCATTCTCTACTATGCGCACCGCTCGCCGTGTCTTCCCAGGAATGCTCTTCGTGTGCGCGGCGCTGCTCGTTCCTCTGGTGGCGTTGGCTAGCAGCAATGCGCTGCGGATCACCGGATACTCGAACATCATGTCCGACGGCACGGGCGACACAGTCGTGCTCTTCCCCACGCCGAAGGCAACTGACAAGTTCGACGCTCCCGTGCCCGTCTTCTGCGACCACAGCTCCGGCGACACTTACCCTCTCGGCCGAACGGCCGTAATCTGCACCGCGACCGACACATTCGGCAATTCCTCCACCATCCACTTCGTCATCAACGTGCGCAATGTGAATAATCCAACCATTACCGTCACCTTCACCGATACGGGCGGCCATGATGTTTTTGCGACCACGACGGTGAACGGCGCGGACACGGGGCCGGTCCTCTACACGGTCGTCGCACAGGACGGCGCACAAGGGAGAATCTTCAATCAGAACCAGATTTCGTGCATACCGCCTTCAGGCGCGATCTTCCATCGCGATACGGACGGTACCACCATCACGCCCCTAATTTGCAGCGTCTCCGTATCCGGCCACGCGGTCTTCCAGGAAACCCCCGCCGTCATCAGCGTTGAAAATACCAGCGTGCACGGCCTCTCTTCCTGCACGCTCGACGGCCTCACCCTCGATGACGGGCAGTCGACCACGTTCTACTCCTCGAAAATCGTTACTTCAGTCACCTGCAGTGCCGTTGCGCAGGGCCGCACCTGCACGGACGGGGTGCTCTCTGGCAGTGATTCATATCGCTATTCGTCATGCTCGGGCCCCGGCTCCCTCATCTCTTCTGGTTCTGGCGGCGGCGGGGGCTGGTTCTTCAATCCCTTCGGCCCGTACCCACATCCGAACGCCGGCAACGGCCTGGGGAACGGGAATACTTCGCCCTTCACTAATCTGCTTGGTCTCGGCTCGGGCAATGGGAACACAAGTTGCCTCTCTTATGAGGTGAAGCAGCTGCAGATATTCCTCAACGCGCACGGCTTCTTAATTGCAAAAACAGGCCCGGGCTCTCCAGGGCAGGAGACCGGCGTCTTCGGCCCGGCGACCGTGGCCGCACTGATCAAATTCCAGGAGGCGAACGCTAAGTACATCCTTAAACCACTCCACCTCAAAAAGGGCACCGGTAAGCTCGGCCCCGGGACCATAAAGTTCATCAACAAGCTGCTCGGTATCACTACCGCCGGGACTCCGCTCCCCGCAAGCTGCGCCCCGGGCAACTCTCCCGGTTCTTCCGGTACGCACAAAAATGTGGCGACCACGACGCCTCAGCCCCCGGCTGCCACACCTCCTGCCCCGAAGAAGAACGGCTGCCCCAAGTGGCTTTGTTTCTGGCGATAGAGATCAAGTGAGCAGAAAAATCCGAGACACTATATACTAGCGGACATATGCCTGGCGACGCTGTTGAGCGCGAGCTTGTGCGTGGCCGCGGATTGTCCGTCATCACACTCGTCGACCATCTGATAGAGGCGGCACAGGAGAAGCGCGCATCCGACATCCATCTTGACCCGCTCTTCGAGGGCGTGCGGGTTCGTTTCCGTATCGACGGCGTGCTCCAAGATGTGTACCGCCTGCCGAGGGAGGTGCGCTCGGAGATCGTCTCGCGCATCAAGGTACTCGCGAGTCTGCGCACGGACGAGCACCAGACGGCGCAGGACGGGCGCTTCCGGCATTCCTTCGGTGGCAATGCATTCGTGGACATCCGCGTTTCCATCGCGCCCACCTATCACGGCGAGAACGTCGTCTTACGCCTTCTCTCTGATGTCGCGCAGGAATTTACACTTCAAGCGCTCGGCTTCGGCGAGAGCGATCGACGGAAGATTATCGAAGCGATCAGGAGGCCGAGCGGCATGATCCTCGTCACGGGTCCGACCGGGAGCGGGAAGACGACCACCCTCTACACTCTCATCAAGATGCTGAACGCCCCGGATATTTCGGTTATCACGATTGAAGACCCGATTGAGTACGGCGTCGCGGGTGTTGAGCAGATGCAGGTCAACACGCGCGCCGGCCTCACGTTCGCCACCGGGCTGCGCACCATCCTTCGGCAGGACCCGAACATCATTATGGTCGGCGAGATCCGCGACGCCGAGACGGCCTCCATCGCCGTCAATACCGCGCTCACCGGGCACCTCCTCCTCTCCACGCTCCACACCAACGACGCGGCAACAACGCTCCCGCGCCTCCTCGACCTCAGGGTGGAGTCCTTCCTGGTCGCCTCCACCATCAGCCTCGCGATAGGGCAGCGGCTAGTCAGGAAGCTCTGCCCCGCCTGCAAGCAGGAGTTCAAGGCGAGCAGGGAGCTCGCGAAGAGCCTCGCCGCAGTGTCGCTCAACAAACCAATCGCCGCCGGAGAGAGGCTCCAGCGCCCGAAGGGGTGTAAGAAATGTGGCGGCACTGGCTATCACGGCCGTATCTCCATTAATGAAGTGCTCATCGCCGATGCCAAGATCCGCGAGGCGATCCTCGCGCGCGCGCCTTCCAGCGAACTGAAAAGAATTGCCATCAAAGGCGGCATGACCACCATGCTTGAGGACGGCCTCACCAAAGTGCGCGCAGGAGTCACCAGCGTGGAGGAGGTGCTCCGCGTCATTCATGAATAAACCAGATTGGCAGAAGCTGCGGGCGGAAGTCGGGAAACACGCGAAGCGCGCTCTCAAAGAGGCGCGTCGATGGAAGAAGCACGCGCACACGCTCTCCGGGCATCTGAAGCAACTCTCCTCCCGGCGCCTTTCCATTAAGGATCAAGCTTTTTTCGCCAAGAGGCTCGCCTTCCTCATCACGGCAGGCGTACCGATCATGGAGAGCCTCATCATGATCCACGAGCAGGCGCGCTCGCGCGCTTTCTCGCGCGTGATCGATGTCGTCATTGATGACGTCGCGAACGGTCAATACCTCTCGAAGAGCCTCGAGCGCTTTCCCGAAATGTTCGGCCAGTTTGCGGTCAATCTCATCAAGGTGGGAGAGACGAGCGGGACATTGAGCCAGAACCTGGACTATCTCGCCGACGAACTCAAGAAGAAACAGATGCTGCGGCGCAAGATCATCGGCGCCCTCATCTACCCGGCGGTGATTACGTTCGCGACGTTAGGCATCACCGCATTCCTGATGGTTTACCTCTTCCCCAAGATCATACCGGTCTTCTTGAGTTTGCGGACGAAGCTGCCGCTCTCCACCCGCATCGTGATCGCGATCAGCAGCTTCTTGCGGCACTGGGGGCTCCTGCTCATCTTCTTGATCGTCGCCGGGGTCGCGGCGTTTATGGTCGCGCGCAAGCGAAGCGGACGCCTGCGCACGCTCGTCGACCGTTTCATTCTTAAAGTGCCGGTCTTGGGCACGATGACCCGCTACTACAATCTTGCGAATATCACCCGTACGCTCGGCCTCCTTCTCAAGACCGGCACCACGCTCTCCGCCGCGCTCGCAATCACCGCCGATACGAGCATGAACATTATCTATCAGCAGCATCTCGCAGCGCTCGGGCAGTCGGTGATCCGCGGCAAGACGCTTTCGGTCTATCTGGACCAGCAGCGCGAGATCTTCGGCGATATCCTCTGCCAGATGGTCGCGGTGGGGGAGCGGAGCGGCACGCTCTCGAGTACGCTTATCTATCTCTCGGAGTTCTACGAGCACGAGCTCGATGATTACGCCCGGGGGCTCTCGAGCCTGATTGAGCCCGCGCTCATGATCTGCATGGGGCTCCTGATCGGCTTCGTCGCCATTTCCATCATCACGCCCATCTATGCCATTACGCAAAACCTCCATCCCTAAGGACGGGTTCACGCTCGTTGAGATCTTGGTCGTCGTCGGTATGCTCGCGATTGTGGCGGGGACCGTCGCCTTCTTCGACCTCGCGAGCTATGAGGGCGAGGCGTTTCGGGGCGAGCGGACCACACTTGTGACCCTGCTCGAGACCGCGCGCGCCGACGCGCTCAATAATGTCGATGAGTCACAGCACGGAGTCCACGTCGCGACCGGGCAGTACACGCTTTTTGAAGGCGAGAGCTACAGCGACCCTTCACGCGACACCTCGCGCGACGTGGTGATCGCTGCCTCGTACGTTGTTACGATAAGCCCCTCTGGCAGCGACATCGTCTTCGCGCAGCTCTCCGCCGAGACCTCGGATGCTACCATCACGCTCACCGACCCGGCGCGCAAGGTAGCAGCAACGATTACTATCAACCGCGAGGGCGGCATCAGCTGGTGATATGCGGCGCGGCTTTTCGACGCTTGAAATAATGCTCGCACTCGCGATTTTTTCCATCGTGCTTGCGGGCGCTATCATCGCGCACTTCAGCGCGCAGTACTGGACCATCGTCTCGCAGACTTCCGGCGAGGCATTTTCGCTCGCGCACCAGCAGATCGAGGATGTACGGGCAGAGGCGCGGCACGACTTCGTCTCGGCCGTTTCGACCACCTCCACGTCCTGCTTGGGCGCGCTCTGCTATTCGGTCTCGACCAGCGTGAGCGATATCTCGCCGTGCGCCAAGAACGTTACCTCGAGCGTCTCCTGGCAGGTCGCGCATTATCCGAGCGCGAGCATCTCACTCCCAACGATCTTTACCAGCACCTCGAGCGCGATTGCACTCGGCGGCGACTGCTCTCTTTCGTATCCGGGCGACTGGACCACCCCCTCTACTCCTGTTGCAACGACCACGGTGAACACGCCCACCGGAATAGATGCACTGAACGGCACGATATATAGCAGCGAAAGTAGTTCTCCGTATCTCGAAGCGATCACGCCGTCGGGCGTCCACTATGCATATACGGCTCCCGACAACACGAAACTGCTGGAACCGGCGTACGCGATTGATGTTGCGCGCGACCTCACTACGGGAAAGGTTTACGCTTACCTCGCGACGGGACCAACCAACATCTCCATCGTCGACGTGACAAATCCATCCGCCATGGCTTTTGTGGCTTCAACGACATTTAGCAGCACAAGCGGCACAAATACGTCCGGCAGAAGCATCGCTTATTTTAAAGGTAACGTGTATGTCACAACGGACGCTCGTAATAATCGAATAGGCCGCGATCCTGTTTTGTATGTGTTTGACGTAACGAATCCCGCGTCACCCCAGGAAGTTGGCTCAATCAGTGGCGCGAATCTGAATACGAGCATTTATGGCCTTGCTATACAAAAGAAGTTCGTTGGCGGTGCGCCGACGACTCTCGCGTTCCTCGCGACGACGCTCGGGACTGGTCAACTGCAAGTATTCGACGTGACAAGTCCACAGAGCATCGGAACGCCACTTGCTAGATGCTCGGTTTCCGGCGGACTTCCTTCCACGTCGCTCTCATTGCTCGGCAACGACGTCTTTATTGGACTGCAGACGCAAACCACCGATAGCTCGCCAGCGATAGCAGTCTTTGATGTAAACAATGTGTTGCCGCCGATTTCTTCGTGCGCGCCAATTGCAGCAGCAAGTGCCAAGGCCGTAAGTTGTGACAAGAGCAATTCGCAAAAAACGCGGTATCCGTACGCGCTGTTCGCCACAGGATCATATCTTTTTGCCCTTACCGACAACACGACCCCGAATCTGGGAGAGTTGCAGGTCTGGCGGACGGATGTGTCCAATGCCGATGCGAGCAAACGGCTTTCATTCCAGAAAGAATATCCCGATAGCTGTGCAGGACCAGCGATGAGCGCAATCGACTTCGACAGTGACGCCAATTCGCTGTACATTATGGCGCCGACAGGCGCACAAATATTCACCGGCAACTAATATGCGCGGGTTCACCCTCATCGAGACCATCGTCTACATCGGCCTGCTCGCCGTGCTGATGAGCGCGGCCATCGTCGCGACCTTCCAGTTGATTGATAGCGGCGCGCACAACGAGACCGCGGTCGCCATTCAGGAGGAGGGAACGTTTCTCGAGCGCAAGATCGGCTGGGCGCTCACCGGTGCGACCAGTGTGAGTGCTCTAAGCAATACGCTCACGATCACCCGGTTGGCGAGCAGCAGCTTCCCCGATACCGACAATCCGCTCACCATCTCCGTAAACGGCACATCCCTGATCCTTCAGCGCTCGGTCTATACGCCAGTCGCGCTCAATAGCGCGGCCTTTGCCGTAACGTCCTTTACTGCCACGGTCGACACGTCCCAGATGCCCGCTAAGGTTGATGTCAGCTTTAGCGTCCAGACCATAGGCACGCCCACACAAAGCGCCGCGTTTACATACCGCAGCTATCTGCGATAATAAGGAGATGGGCAACGTGCGGCGCAAACGCGAAGGCGGATATATCGCGCTGATGGCGACGATCGTCATCGGTCTTGTGCTGCTGGTGATGACTGCCGAGGAGGGCTTCGCCGGCATGCACGCCCGCTTCAATGTGCTCGGCACCGAGCGCAAGGAGCAGGCGACGACGCTCGCCGAGGGGTGCCTGAATCAGGGCATGGCGAAGCTCTTGGTCGATCCCTCTGCCGCGAGCCGTATCGACGCAGTCAATGGCTACGACTCGGGTGATCAATCCCGCACCTATTCTTATCAGATCGGGGCCTTGAACAACGCTCTCAACGATGCATCCACTGCATTCAGCACCAGCACCGTGCTCTTCTATCCGACAGGAACCGTGCGCGACGAGACGGGCGCCTCCACCAACGCGAATCTGCAAGCCATCGTAGATTTTTCTGGCGTCAACCTGAACTTCTCTAGTGACAAGGGCGTTTTGGTTGTGCAAGCTGTCGTGGGCGGCAACAATGACGCGAAGGATCAGCCAGAAGACTTCCAGATCCAAGTCGCGGGGCAAGGTCCCGTACCGCTCGTACAAGGCATCGGAGTCGCCAGCTCGACTGACGACACGGGGGTCGCGACCTCTACCTTCCGCGGCTCGGCCTACGGCGTCGCGGTCTATCTTCCCCCCAACACCGATTACCATGTGTACGGGGTGCCGAAGAACGGCTATTTGCCGCACTTTGTGTACGCCAATGGCCAGGACAACTGCACCACCGCGCGCTTCACCGGCGCCGACATCGGCAATTACACGATAGGCCATGGCATCAAGGTATGCACGATTCGTTTTGAAGGCCCCCACCAAACGACGCTGACGCTCGCGGCAAACGTCATAAATCAATACAAAGGCAAAGCCGCGCCGGCTGATTTTACCTACCTTATTGATGGCGCTGCGGCCGGTCTTGCGCGGACCGTGAAGGTCGCTGACGGCCCGCACACCATCTCAATCGGGCTCGCGAACGCGCCAAACGGCAAGTATTCACGGCCGATAGTGCAAAAAACGGGCTTGCCGGCCGTATGGCGCTGCTTTTCAGGCGGGACCACGACACTCGTGACGATGGTGGGCGCGGGTGACGTCTACAACACTCAAGCGACCGTCAACGCACAAAGCGGAACGGACACCGTCTGCACCCTCACGCTTGCCGACCCGCAGGTCAGTGCGGCGTGCGCCGACACGGCGGTCATGCTTGCGCAGAATGTCAGCAATGGCGGCGGCAACAACGATATCCCCAACCAAAAAACAGCCGCAAATCAATTACTGGGACTCTTTAACGACAACGGAAAGAAGAGCGGCATTTTCCCGCGCGTTGCGATCGGCAGTTACGGCGACCCGACGGGCATCACGACCGCCGGACAGGCGACGAGCACCTACGGCACGCAAGCAACGGAGACGTTTACTTTTGGAACTCCAACGCCCGGTACTCCCGTCTCGGTGACGGTTTTCGCTATAGCGGAAGGAAACGGGGCAGGACTTCAATTGGTGGAAGAGGACGGAAGCGCAATGCAAGTGGGCAATGCGCAGACGCTTACAGACACATACGCCGCGTATTCATACGAATTCAAAACAAAACCCGATAGTTCGACGTGGAGCGCGAGCGACCTCACCGGTGGGCTCTTTGGGAATTGGCAACGCTACAAATTCGGCGTCCGTTCAACGAGCTCGGGCGCTCCGCGGGTGACGCAAGTCTACGTGCAGGTGAACTACCAATAGTATGAAATTCCCTCGCACCATCATTGTTTACTCCGCCATCGCATTTGCACTAGCCTTCTTTGCAGGAGCGCCAAGCGCGTTTGCTAAATCCACTCAAGCCATCCTCACCGTTACCGGCTTGCCCCCCAGCGCTGTATACCAACAGTTAGGAATTACCGCCGGTACCTCAGGCGGCAGTGGCACCGGTGCAGTCTCTTACAACGCCGGTAACTCGACCGCTTGCTCAATTAACTCTTCAACCGGCGCGGTGACCATCACCAGTGGTACCGGTACGTGTTCTATCACTGCAACCAAAGCAGCTGATACGAATTACAATTCTGCGACGAGCGCTGCGGTTTCAATTACAATCGGCAAAGCAAATCAAGCCACCCTCACCGTTAGCGGCCTACCATCCAGCGCCGTGTACCAGCAGTCGGGGGTCATCGCCGGCACTTCAGGCGGCAGCGGCACTGGCTCGGTCACCTACAGCGCTAACAGTTCAACCGCCTGTTCGGTGGGATCTTCGAGCGGTACGGTCACCATCACGAGCGGTAGTGGCACCTGTTCTATCACGGCGACCAAGGCGTCCGACACCAACTACAATTCTGCGACGAGCGTTGCGGTTTCAATTACGGTCAGCTATATAGATCTCACAGCCGGAACCATCACCACTTCACCAACGTCCGTAGCCGTCGGTTCCTCGGTTACTCTCACCGCACCTGTCACGAATTCCGGAACGGCATCGACAGGAGGAAGCTTCACTGACCTCTTTGAGATAAACCAGAACCAAAATCCCGCCGATTTTGCAAGCATCTACGCAACACAGCCATATACTTCGGCAACGCTCGCTGCGAACGGCGACACCAACACCGCGAGCGCGTCGTACACCTTTGCTTCCAATGGCACCTGGTATGTACGAGCATGCGCTGATATGGGAACGAGCGGCACCGGGAGTATCAATGAATGGAACTCAGGCGGCACAGGCGAGCTGAACAACTGCGGCGGATGGACTACATTCACCGTCAACAACCCCGTCCCAACTACGACTTCAATTTCACCCACCTCAAAAACGGCGGGCAGTTCCGGGTTCACGCTCACGGTCAATGGAACCAATTTTAACTCGTCTTCCGTCGTCAACTTTGCAGGATCTCCGAGAGCAACGACGTACGTGAGCGCGACCCAACTCACCGCGAGCATCTCGTCATCCGACATCGCTACAGCTGATACGTTCAATGTTACGGTTACCAATCCGAGTCCGGGAGGGGGAACGTCCGGTTCACAGACGTTCACCGTTAACAACCCGGCCCCGACCACGAGCTCAATTTCGCCAACTTCGAAGGTGGCGGGCAGTTCCGGGTTCACACTCACGGTCAATGGCACCAACTTCAACTCATCTTCCGTCGTCAACTTTACAGGTTCTGCCAGAACAACAACGTACGTGAGCGCGACGCAGCTCACTGCCGCCATTTCAAGCTCTGATGCAACGACAGCAGGTACCTTTGCCATCACCGTCACCAACCCGACTCCCGGGGGAGGAACGTCCCTGTCGCAGACATTCACCGTGACAGCACCCGACCTCATCATCACCGGCACCATTACCCCCACGGGCGCGACGGCCGGAACGAGCGTCACGTTGACCGCGACAATCACCAATCAAGGCAATGTCTCGACCGGTGCAAGCTTCAATACGTTGTTCCAGCAGGCGACCGATGCAAACGGCGCCGGAGCGACCAAACTCGGCACTAGCACAGGCTCGACTCTTTCATCGACGGCGGGATCAAATACTGAATCAACAACGCTCCCATACACCTTCACGACCGCCGGCACCACCTACGTCCGCGCTTGTGCCAACACCACAGACAATGTGACCTTCGGTGTCGCTGAGTCCAACTACGGCAACAACTGCGGTGCGTGGACGCCTATAACGGTGAATCCCGGGGCGCTCGATCATTTCGGTATCGGCGCCATTAGCGTCCAAGTCGCGGGTACGCCATTCAGTATCACGATCACTGCGCAGGACGCGAACAATAATACCGTTACGAGCTCCGCGAGCACGGTTGCTCTCACGTCGAATGCCGGCACAGTTTCTCCGGCGACCACGGGTACATTCACTTCCGGAAAATGGACCGGAACGGTAAGTCTGACGCAAGCGAACAATGCCGCGATCATCACTGCTACCAACGGCAAAATTGGTACATCGAATGCGTTTATAATAAGCGCAAGTCCCGTTTCCACCGTTACCATCTCGCCCGCGACGCTTTCTGTCGCACTTGGCTCATCTGCACAATTCACCGCGACAGCGAAAGACCAATACGGCAATACGCGTACGGGGGACTCCTTCTCTTGGTCTGTGAGTTCCGGTGGCGGCTCTGTGAGTTCCTCAGGGCTCTACGCACCCGACGGCCAGGTCGGTACGTTCACCGTGACGGCGACTGACGGAGCGATTTCCGGCACAGCAACCGTCACCGTCACCGCGCCGGATCTGACTGCGAGCGGGGTAACTCCTACTACCGTCGCCGCTGGCACGGCGCAATTGTATTCAACGACCGTGTCGAACATCGGCAATGCCTCGACTGGTGCGAACTTCAACACGCTCTTTCAAACAGCTGCAAATGCAAACGGCACTGGTTCCGCAGACATCGGCAGTGTCTCTTCGACCGCACTTGCCGGAGGCGCGACGAAGACAGTATCATTTTCGTACACGACTACGAAAGCTGGCACATTCTATATTCGCGCCTGCGCCGATAAAAGTTCAGCGAGCGACACCGGCCTCATCACCGAGAGCAATGAGAACAACAATTGCGGTGTGTGGACCACGATAACGGTGAGTGCCGGAGCCCTCGACCATTTCGGGATCGGAGCAATTGGGACTCAATATGTGAATATACCGTTTCCGATTTCGGTTACTGCACAAGATGCATACAACAACACGATTTTGAATTATGCGGGCACGCTCAACTATACGACAAGCGTATGCAACAAGTGTATCTCGCCGACCTCATCGGGATCGTTTACCAACGGTGTGCGTACCGAGACCGTCACCATTTCTCAAGCAAGTGCCGGCGCCACCATCACTGCGACCGAAAGCGGCGGCGGCAACAACCATCCGGCCAGCACATCAAATAACTTTCCGGTCTTGGCTGTGCTTTTCCCAACGGGGACAGGCAACTATCAGCAGTGGGTGACGAATACCGACGGTGCGGTGAATGCCGTCGCGGGCAATGATGGCGACACTACCTATGTGTATCCTCAAAGTCTGTACTCGGTCATCGATCAGTTGAGCCTATCGGGAACAAACGGCAAGGATGTGAGTGGTGCGATTGCCGCCTCGCAGACAGAATTCCAGCGGATATGGCAAGTTGATAAGTCCATTCTGGCCGGCGCATCGCCGAAACAGCGCACTCTCGTGCTCGTCACGCCGCGCGGTAACCTCTCCGGTAATTCGAACTCGCAGGCAATTGTTGACGCGGCGACCTGCGTGAAAACGCTCGACCCCGGCGCATGCTCGCGCGCTGGCATAACGCTCGACTCATCAAATGCGACGACTACTATATACGTCATGTCTTGGGGTGCTACCGGCGGACAGAGTTTCAACGATTCGCTTTCGAGCGGACCAGGATATTCTTTTTACGCTCCGAATTCCGACGATGTCATTTCGGTATTCAATCAAATCGGACAGGCAATATGCCCCGCGACCGTGGCTTCGGATTCGGGGGCGGCGGGAGGGCCGACCGGCGCCTCACTCCAAGTTTTCACCCACGTCGTCAACAACGATGGCGGGAAATTGAGCGCGTCCAATTTCCCCTTTACCGTGAATAGCGGAGCACCCACTCCGGGAGCGGAGCCGCCCACCGGAGTGACTCTCGCCTGGAGCGATCTAACAGCGCCGTATGCGGTTGCGCAATCGCAGGTTGCCGGATACGGCGCGCCGGACATCGGCCCGGGCTGCACTTCAAGCGACGCGGGTATGCTTATCCTGGGCGAGACGCGCATGTGCGTTCTCACCAACGACGATACCGCCGTGGCGCCAACTATCACGGTAGGCAACGGTACTTGGCAGGAAGTCCCCACGTATTAACCCCGGGCGTGGAGGAAAGCACAAGCGCCCCGCCGAGGGCGGGGCGCTTGTGCTGCGAAAACGAATGTCGCTTTAGCAGTGAATCCAAGCATACCAAACGGCTGAGTTGCCGTTGGAGCTCAGACCGTTCCCGTATGCGGCGCTCTGCTGATTTATTCCGTCGCAACCGCTTCCCTGGTGCGACGCAAACGCCGCCGCCGGCGCCATGAGGATCGCGACCGTTGCGGCTGCAACCGCGTAGGTAACCAATTTATGCATGCTTCATGAGTTACTCGTAAGCGCCCAAATACAAGAATAGCCCGATAGTGTGACCGGCCTGTCAGGGGCGTGTCTATCCTGTGGATAACTTTTGTTGTGTACTGATGAAGCGGTAAAATGAGCATATGAAAAAATACATTGTAGGTATCGGTATCGCTGTTGCAGCACTCGGCCTCGGGGCTACCGTGGCCTTCGCTACGGTTAATCCTGTTACCGCAGCGACCGGGGGCGAGGCCATATCTATCGATACGACATCCGCGTCTGGCGGCAGTAATACCTTTACCACCCCCATTACCGGCCCAGTTATTACGGAAGCTTCCGTGGGCGATATTGGGGCCGGTACTTATGTGTTGACTCTTCCCGCCGGCTGGGTGTTTGATACCGGCGCGACGGTAACAATCGGCCTGAATGGGGGAACCGATATCGATGCCAGCTCTACTGCGACTGTTGGCAGCAATACGCTCACCTTCGGGGTGCTGACACCCTCTAGTGGGGCCTCGGCCGTGCTTACCTTCAACGGTATTGCGGTGAAGCCGACGGGGACCGCCACCAGCACCGGTAATATGCTCATCTCTTCCGATGATGGCGGTAGCATCGTGGGAGTAGATGGCAGCACCAACTTCGGCACGTTCGGCACCGTGCCGGGCGCGCTTACAAGCATCACCGTCTCTCCCGACGGAAACACCATTACTGCAGACCAAACGCAGCTATTCGCCGCCGAAGGCTTTGACCAGTTCGCGAACAGCAGAGGCGACGTGACCGGGGGCACCACCTTTACCGTGAGCTCCGGCAGCATGTTCGGGTCCTTCACCGGCGCAACCTTCCAGCCGGCTTCGACGAGCCCATCAATCACGGTGCACGGAGCGCATGCCGACACGGCCGGCGATGACGCGGCAATCACGGTAACGCCCGGCGTGGCGACAACGGTTGCCATTACCACGCAGCCGGCAAACACGAACGGCACGGTAGACAATCCGCTCCAGCAACAGCCGATAATTCATGTGACCGACCAATTCAACAATGACGTTGCCGATGGCACCGCGGTTACCGCCTCGGTGGTGAGCGGCACGGGCCCCGCGCTCCGCAATACCGCAACGACGACCTTGGGCGCGGGCGTCGCGACCTTTACCACTCTCGGCACGACCTTGGGCGCGGGCGTCGCGACCTTTACCACTCTCGGCTACAACAAAGCCGCGGAACCCTTTACGCTCAAGTTTTCCTCAAACAGCAATGATAGCGACACCTCAGATACGGTGTCAGCCCTTATTTACGGAGTGCCGCACCATCTGGCATACGACGTCCAGCCGTCAAACGTGAGGGTGAACACAGCCATCACACCCGCGGTCAAGGTGAGCATCCGCGACCAGTACGACAATACGCGGACAGGGCAGAACGGCACCGGAGTCTCCGTCTACGCCGTTACGCCGCAAGGGAAAAAGATCTCAGTTTCAGGCGGCGGAAGCACTACAATCTCCGGCGTCGCCACCTTCTCGTCGATCATGCTTAATCAGCCCGGCGGCTACGTGCTTGGCGCACACACGTTTGGACTCTCTGACATTCTGTCCGTACCGTTCAACGTTGCTCCCGCAACGAAGGGTAAGAAATAAAGATATACACAAGGAGGCACTTACCTCTTGCACAATATCCTGTTTGCCTCTACGATAGAGGCCATTATGACTCTCTGGCCTCCTGGGGGTGTATTATCCAGCCTTCGGCGCTCTATACGCGGCCGCGCCTGCCAGGAAGCAGGCTTCACGCTGATTGAAATCCTCATCGTGATCGGCATTATCGCGGTCTTGGCGGGTATCGTCATCGTCGCGATCAACCCCGCGAAGCAGTTCGCCCAGGCACGCAACACCCAGCGTCAGGCGAACGTCAACACGATATTGAACGCCATCGGCCAGCGTCTCTCGGACAATAAGGGGACGTTCGAAGGAACATTTGCCGTGGGGAGTCCTTCAGTATCCTATACATGTGGGCCAATACCTTCCGCGACGACAACCATCACTACGACGATGGCCGCAGATACAACCTCGCCGACAGGTAGTATGGGATGCCTGGTCCCGACATATATAGCCACGATGCCGTTTGACCCTGCCGCAAGTTCAACGAGTAACACAGCCTATTCCGTTTTAGCAGATTCCACCGGCAGAATAACCGTTTGTTCGGGAATGGCCGCGACCGAAACATCGATCCCGGGGGCCGCAGCAATTTGCGTCAAGCGCTAAGCTACTACCCGCCGCTTGATTTCTTCTATAATCCGACTACAAAATTCTCAAGTAGCGCACGTTTCATTCCCTAAAAACGGAGTTTATGCTATAGTGCAGCGACGTTTTCATGACCCCAGAACCCAGCCTAAAGCCTTTGCAAGTTCTTGAAGGCAGGAGCCCCCTTGTGCTCTTCAAGCGCATGGCAAAAGAGGTCCCCGCCTACCGTCGCTTCCTTCGCGCCCACGGCGTGAAGCCGGAGAAGATAACGACCACTGAACACCTCGCAGCAGTACCGATAATGAGCAAGGCAAACTATTTGAACAAGAGCGCCTTCAGCGATCTCTTTTGGGACGGGTCGTTGAAAGCGCCGCACGCACTTACCTCCACCTCCGGCTCCACCGGCAAGCCAACTTATTTTGCGCGCTCACACGCGGTGGATCAGCAGTCCTCGACCATACACGAGCTTATCTTCAGAGCGAGCTCGCTTGAGCCCACCGAGTCCACTCTGGTTATCATCTGTTTTGGCATGGGCGTGTGGATTGGCGGCCTCATCACCTATCAGGCCTTCGAGCTTATGGGTCGTCGTGGCTACCCGATCTCAATTCTGACGCCCGGCATCAACAAAGCGGAGATCCTCAAGGCGCTCCGGGATCTGGCGCCGCAGTATCGTCAACTCATACTCGCGGGTTACCCCCCGTTTCTCAAAGACGTTATCGACGAGGCGGTCGCCGCCGGTATCACCTTCAAGAAACACCGCGTTACATTATTGTTCGCCGCAGAGGCGTTCACCGAAACCTTCCGCGATCACGTCGCCAAGAAGGTCGGACTCAAGAATCCTCTGACCGACACCGTCAATATCTATGGCAGCGCGGATCTCGGCACCATGGCATTCGAAACCCCGCTCTCCATTCTTGCTCGTCGTCTTGCGGTCAAGAACAGAAAACTCTTCGCCGACTTGTTCCGGGGCGCCGCGAAGACCCCAACGCTGGCTCAGTACCTTCCGCAGTTCGTCTCGTTTGAGGCTCCGGACGGAGAGATTCTCATTTCAGGCGACAGCGCCGTGCCGCTGCTGCGCTACGCAATCGGAGACCACGGCGGCGTCTATACGTTTCACGGACTCCTGGAGCGCTTCAGAGCCAACAAAATCGATCTTTTAAAAGAGGCGCGCAAAGCGGGCATCGGAAAAAACGTGCTCGAGCTACCGTTCGTCTATGTCTATGAACGCGTCGATCTCTCGACCACGCTCTACGGGCTCCAGGTCTATCCGGAAACCATTAAAGAAGTACTGCTTGATCGGCGATTCCAAAAATTCTTGACGGGGAAGCTCACTCTCGTTACCAAGTTCGACCACGAACAAAACCAGTATCTAGAGATCAATCTCGAACAAAAACCAAAGAGGGAAGCCAGCAAAGTCGTACGCGCCGAGCTCCTGGCGGAAATTATGAAGAATTTGCGGGAGAAAAACTCTGAGTTTCGCGAACTCTCGGACTTCCTCGGTTCGCGCTCCGAACCAAAGCTCGTTTTCTGGCCCTACGAGGACCCACTGTATTTTAAACCCGGCATGAAGCAGCCCTGGGTCGTGCGATAGACGTCAACGGCGCGTGCTAAACTCCTAGCATGGCGGCTAGGTCTCTAGCGGTATTTGAGAAACAATTTCCCTTTGACGCAGACTCCCGTCAGCGTATACTGGCGTTGCTTGAAGCCGCCACCCGGGCGCCCTCCACCCACAACAGCCAGCCGTGGATGTTCCGTGTTGTAGGCGATGCAGTTGAAATCTTTCGGGACACGAACGTCAAACTCCCGCAGTCCGATGCCCATACTCGCTATGCGCACATCAGCATCGGATTCTTGCTCCACCACATCCTCGTGCTCGGGCGCTTTGTGGGGATGCACCCAGAAGTAAGCATTCTAGTTTCGGGCGTTTCGATCGCGAGGGTCCGCTTCTCTCCGGCGGGAACACGAGAGGAGGACATACTCCCCCTCGCACAAGCGATTTTCGCTCGGCGCAATCAGCGCGGCACTTTCCAGAGCGGCAAAAAAATTCCAGAGATGCTTCTGGAACAACTCGCGCAGCGTGCGCCAGAAATGCCTGCAGAATTTCCGCGTGTCGAGCTCTCCATCGTTACTAGTCCCGCGTCGGCTGCGCGGATAGGGAAGCTCACCAAGGAGACGATGATTCGTTTGTACAGTCGCCCAGAATTCCGGCGCGAGATGTCCAGTTGGATTACGCCGACAGGTTCGGGGCGTAGGGACGGCATTCCCGGCTTCTCGCTCAACCAACCGCTCCTTCTTTCCTGGATTCTCCCGTCGCTTATTCGGAGATTCAACATCGGGAAGATACCTGGGAAGTTGAGCGCCGCCGCACTTGCCTCTGCGCCCGCGATATTCGGCTTCGGATCGGATCAGGACCCCGCTTCGTGGCTCTCGATCGGCTTCCAAGCATCGCACGATATACTCACTCTCGTCGCAAACGGATTTGATGCATCGATCTATGTCGCTTCTGTCGAGCTTCCCGAGATTCAACGTGAGGCGACGGGGCTGTGCGGGCTCAAGAAATCGCTTCAATTTTTGTTTGCAGCAGGGAAGCTTGAGAGTTCGGCGTCGTGGTACACGCCGCGAGTTCCGCTCGCGACAAGATTGTCTCCTCAGCTGCCTCCATGATCGAAATTCTTGATCCGACACAGTCCGCAGACGTCAAACGCCTGACTGCGCTCCGGGCGGAAGGGATCCCAGTCGTAGATACGTATGCCGAACAATGCGCTGAGCTCGCTCAGATCCGCGATCCGCAGTCGCTTGGCGGGACCCCAACGCTGCTCGCGGAGAGTCCGGGCGAGCGTTTTGTCTACTACCCCTGGCGCCGAGCGCTTGTGCGCATCGTAGGCGCGCGCGCCTATGCCGAGCTCCGGACCAATCGTAATCGCGAACTGCTCACACCAGATGAGCAGGAGCGCTTTGCGAAAGCGCGCATCGGGTTCGCGGGGCTTAACGTCGGTAATCCGGGTGCCGTCTGCATTGCGCTTGAGGGCGGCGCGCGCGCCATGAAGCTTGCGGACTTTGATCCGCTCTCGCTCACGAATCTGAACCGCTTCCGCTCCGGTATCCCCGACCTGGGGGTCAACAAAGCGACGCTCACGGCCCGCCAAATTCTTGAAATAGATCCTTATTATGACCTTGAACTGTACGACAAAGGTCTCGCGCCAAGCAATGTCGAGCAGTTCATGACGAGCCCACAACTCAGTCTGTTAGTAGAAGAAACAGATGCGCTTCCTCTGAAGATTAGTGTCCGTGAGTCGGCGAAGCGCGCGCGGATCCCGGTCATCATGGTTACCGGTAACGGGGAGGGGGTGATCTTGGATGTTGAGCGATACGACCTTGAGCCCGAACTACCCATCCTGAACGGTCTTCTTTCTGAACGAGTCGCTCGTGCAGCCGTCTCGCCTGCGACCAAGGCGCTCCCGCCGCGCGAGAAGGCACATCTCGCACGCGACTTCATGGGCTCGCGCTATCTCGATCAGCGACTGCTGAATTCCTTTAACGCCTTCGGCACCACCCTGGTCGGTATCCCGCAACTCGCCGAATCCTCTTTTATGCGCGGGGCTGCGCTCTGCTACGCCGCAAAAGCGATTATCCTTGGCCGGCTCCTGTCATCGGGCCGCTATTCGTTTTCGTTTTCTGAGCAATTGAAAACAGCCAACGCTTGATATCTCTATGGTTTCAATTTTCAATCTTGATTTGCTCTGGGTGGGTCTCGCAGTGGCGGGCGCCGGCACACTCGGATTTTCGATCTATTTCTCCGATCCAAAGAACCCAACGTCTCGCGCGTTTCTTTTTTTCGCGTTTCTGAGTATTTTCTGGAGCATCGCGAATTTTGCAAGCGCTCGCGCGACTGACCCAACCACCGTTCTCTGGTTTATCCGCGCCGTCTTATTCTTTGCGACGTGGCATGCATTCTCTTTTTTTGTACTTGCGCACCAGTTCCTCGAGCGGCAACCAGTATTTACCACGCGCGTCTTTGCCGGCTTCTTATCGTGGACAGCCGCGGTCTCCATCGTGGTGTTGACTCCGGTTGTGTATGAGGCGGTGACCGCAGTCTCTCCTTCGGTGGAGACGAGAACCGGCCCCGGCATCACGTTGTTTGCCCTCACAGTGTTTGGATTCGTGGGAATAGCCATCTGGACACTCACGCGGAAGTTCTTACGCTCTTCCGGGGCCGAACGGCGCCAGATGGAGTTCGTGCTCGCCGGCGTGCTGACGACATTCTTTTTCCTAGTCGTATTTGATTTCATATTTCCAGCCTTCTTCAACAACCCAACACTTGTTCCCTATGGCGGCCTCTTTCTCTTACCCCTCATTTTCGGTACGGCCTACGCGATACTCGCGCATCGGCTCTTCGACGTGCGTGTCGCCATCTTCGGGCTCCTTACCTTCCTGCTCGCAACTGCAACATTCTTCGATATTCTTCTCTCAGATTCGGTCGGCCTCGTGCTCTATCGTACCGGTGAACTCGCGTTGGTACTCGTCGCGGGCATCTGGCTCATCAAGAGCATGGTGCGTGAGTTTGAGCTCGAACAAGAACTCTCGGAGACCAACACGCGCCAAGAAGGCCTGCTGCGCTTCATCAGTCATGAGGTCAAAGGATTCTTGACCAAGGACGCGGCAGCATTCGCGGCCCTCGCCGAGGGCGATTTCGGCGCCCTGCCGCAGCAGCCACAGGAATTTATCGTAAACGCGCTCGCGCAAACGCGCGGCGGCGTCTCCTCGGTCATGGACATCCTCAAGGCCTCGAATCAGAAGAAGGGCACGACCGAATATAAAAAAGAGCCTTTTGATCTTGCAGTCCTCGCGAAGGAGGCGGTGGAGAACGCGCAGCCTGCAGCTAAAAGCAAGGGCCTCGCGCTCACGTTCACTGCGGATCCGGCGGACGCACAGTATACCGTTATCGGCGACAAAGCGGAGATCGGGGAGCACGTGCTGCGCAACCTCGTCGAGAACGCGCTTACCTACACGCCGACAGGCCGGATTGATGTTTCGCTCACAAAGGGAGGAAATGGCCGCTTCATTTTCACCGTCGCGGATACCGGTATCGGGATTAGCAACGAGGACAAGTCGCGGCTCTTCACCGAAGGCGGGCACGGCAAAGATTCACAGAAGGTGAACGTCCACTCCACCGGCTACGGTCTCTTCATCGCGAAGAACATCGTGAAGGCGCATGGCGGCATCATCCGCGCGGAATCCGCAGGGCCCAGCAAGGGTTCGCGCTTCGTCGTTGAGTTGCCGGCTTAACCGAGCAATTTTTGAATAGTTTGGAGAAGATCGGGCGCAGCGATCTCTATTTTTTGACCGGTGGCAAAAGTGTGGATTGTGAAGCTGGAAACGTCTTTTGGAGAGATTGTCAGCATGAAACCCCGCTTCTCGGCGTATTGGAGCTGATTGCCGAGCGGCTTGCTGCCAAGATAGACCTCGCAGGCGATGGCCGCCCCGCGGAGCGCCGCGGCCGCTCGCAGGGCTTCTGTCCGGTTTTCGGCCGTACTCGCGATAAGTACGCGCGCGACCGTCGTTGTTGCGGCGGGGAAGAGCCCGGCCTTCAGGAGCCGCAGCAGCAGGCGCGTCACCCCGATTGAGATGCCGACCCCGGGGAGCTTCCGGCTCGTGAACGCGCTCGCGAGATCCTCATAACGGCCGCCGGAAGCGATGCTACCCAGATCTCCGTGCGCATCGAGGCGGGTCTCATAGACGGTACCGGTGTAATAGTCGAGCCCGCGCGCGATCGACAGATCGACCGTGAAGCGCTCCTCGGGAACGCCAAGCGCGCGCACTCCCGCGACAACCTCGGCAAGCTCCCGCACTCCTTCCTCAAACAATTCGTCAATCTTCTGCGCGCCAAGGAAAGCAAGCGCATCACTCGTGGAACGCTGCAGCAGAAGAACCTCCACGAGTTCCCGCGCCTTCGTTTCCGCCATGCCGTTCTCGCCGAGCGCGGCGACGACCGAGTCGCGCCCGATCTTCTCCATCCGATCGATGATCTTGAGCGCGTCCGCCACTAGTGCATCGTTCGTGAGCCCTGCCCAGCGCAGCAATCCCTGGAGAACCTTGCGGTTCCCGATCCGCACCGTGAATGCACCGATTGCAAGCTCGTTGAAGATGCCGGCGATCACGCTCACCATCTCCGCATCGTGAAGCGTTGTAAGCGAGCCGTCTCCGATGGCGTCTATATCCGCTTGTATAAATTGCCGATAGCGTCCCTCCTGCGGGCGCTCTCCGCGGACGACCGGGCCGATCACCGAGCGGCGGAAGGGGAACAAAAGTTCCGCGTAGTGTGCAGCGACGAAACGCGCGAGCGGGACCGTGTGGTCAAAGCGCAGCGCAAGATCCTTCTCGTCGCTCGTAGCGCCCTTCGCGGGGTGGAGGAGCCGAAGGCCGTAGATCTGCGCGGCAATCTCTCCGCCAGCCTTTGCCGCGAGCACCTCGGTGCGCTCCACAAGGGGCGTTTCTATTGGCGAATAGCCGGAGAGCTCGAAGTGCTTGCGGATAACGTCAATCATCCGCGCGAGCGCAATCGCCTCTGCGGGCCCCAGATCGGGGAACCCGCTCGGATTCGTCAGCAGCTGTTTGGGAAAGGCGGTCATTGCAATACTCCCTACTATACAATAGAAAGAGTAGCGGGCTTGGTACACGCGCCAGCCGGGGTAGCTCAGGTAGTTAGAGCATGGGATTCATAAACCCAAGGTCAGAGGTGCAAGTCCTCTCCCCGGCACACGACATTTCAAAGCATTTTTGGTAGGATGGGAAAACTGCGGGAGTAAGTAGGCTTGCTCCCGCTGCGCTCGGAGAAAATGCAAGCGAGCTTGCATTTTTCTCCTCGCTTGCGGGAGTAGCTCAATTGGTTAGAGCGCGTCCCTGTCACGGACGAGGTTGCGGGTTCAAGTCCCGTCTCTCGCGCATCACTCGACGGTTACGCTTTTGGCGAGGTTGCGCGGCTGGTCGATCGGGAGGCCGCGTTCCTTCGCGACGTAGTAGGCGAAGAGTTGGAGCGGGATGGTCGTCAAAATAGGGAGCAGTGCCTCGGGTGCCGCGGGCACACTGATGAGATCATCCGCGAGCTTCCCAATGTCCGCCTCGCTGCCCTCCGTGGTGAGCGCAATAATAGGGCCGCCGCGCGCGCGGATCTCCTGAATATTTGATTTCGTTTTTTCATAGAGAGAATCTTTGGGCGCGAGCACGACGCTGGGGAAGGAGGAATCGATGAGCGCGATGGGGCCGTGCTTCATCTCGCCGGCGCCATAGGCCTCGGCGTGGATGTAGGCGATCTCTTTGAGCTTGATGGCGCCCTCGTAGGCGACGGGGCACTCAAACTTGCGACCCAGATAGAACGCGTCGCGGATCTTCGCATATTTTTTCGCGATCACTGCGATACTTTCTCGCTTCGCGAGTATCCTACGCGCCTTTTCGGGGAGCTTCGCGAGTTCTTCAACAATTTTCTTGCCCTCGCTCTTCGAGAGGCCGCGTTCGCGGCCGAGAAGGAGCGCGATAAGCGCGAGGACGGTGAGCTGCGAGATGAAGCCCTTGGTGGAGGCAACGCTGATCTCGGGACCCGCGTGGTTGTAGACTCCCGCATCCGTCTCGCGCGCGATGGTGGAGCCCACGGCGTTCACGATGCCAAGCGTGAGCATGCCGTTACGCTTCGCCGCGCGAAGCGCTTCGAGGGTATCAAGCGTCTCGCCGGACTGCGAGATCGCGATCAGCACCGTCTCCTTCACATCCGCGGTGTGAGGGCGATACCGCAGCTCGGAGGCGATCTCCACTTCAACAGGAATGCCAGCGAATTCCTCAATAAGCAACTCGCCGACCAGGCCCGCGTAGTAGGCGCTGCCACAGCCGGTGATGACGATGCGGCGTGCGAGGAGGAGACGCGGCAACACGTCGCGGAGCCCGCCCAGATGCGCGGTGCCAGTCGCGTGCGCGAGCCGGCCCCGGAGCGCGTTCTCGATCACTTCCGGTATTTCCATCATCTCCTTCAGCATAAAATGCTCGTAGCCCTTTTTCTGTGCCGCTTCGGCGCTCCATTCAAGGTGCTCAATACTTTTCTTGACTGGCCCCCGCGCGAGATGTTTGACGACGTAGCCCTCGCGAGTAAGTACTGCAAGCTCGCCGTCTTCAAGATACATGACCTCGCGCGTGTGGGGGAGAAGGGGAGTAGCGTCCGAGGCGAGGTAGTAGCCCTCGGTGCCGATCCCGATCAGGAGCGGGCTCCCGAGGCGCGCGGCAACAATTTTGCCGGGCTCACGGCTTGAAGCAACTGCAATACCGTAAGTTCCGTGCACCCTTGCGAGCGCCGCAGCGACCGCGTCCTCAAGCAGGACATCTTTTTTGTAAAGTGAACCGATGAGCTGCGTCAGGACTTCGGTATCCGTCTCGGAGGCGAAGCGGACGCCGCTTTTAGCGAGCGGCTCGCGGAGTTCGGCGTGGTTCTCGATAATCCCGTTGTGGACAAGCCAAATGGTGCCTGAAGCATCGGTGTGCGGGTGGGCGTTTTGCTCCGTCGGCGCGCCATGGGTTGCCCAGCGCGTGTGCGCGATGCCCATTGTTCCGGAGAAATTTTTGGGCACGGCGCTCGCCAGCTCCGCGACCTTGCCCGCGCGCTTCACCATTCCTGCTCCAGCCACGTAGAGCCCAGCGGAATCGTAACCGCGATACTCGAGCGCCTTGAGGCCCTCGAGCAAAAAGGGCGTCGCATTCTTTTTCCCCACGTAGCCGACGATGCCACACATATTTATTGGATAGAACAACGCTACCACGCCAATAGTTTCAAGTTATACTTTATACTCGTCCTTATGAGCCTTGGACAACAGCATCTCCACGCGCGCTGGCGCCTCTTCTCTCGACTCGAGCCCTTCCCGGCGCTCGGCGCCTTCAAGCGTTTCCTTGATTACCTCATGTATGGCGTCGGGATCGTGGCGCCTATCGCGCTTGTCCCGCAGATCTGGCAAATTTATTCTACAAGAAGTGCGGCGGGCGTCTCGCTCTTCACCTGGTCTCTGCTCACCGTCCTCAACGTTCTCTGGGCGATCTATGCCGCCGTGCATAAGGACAAGCAACTCTTCTTCGCGAACGCCTTCATCGTCCTCTTCGATCTCGCGATCGTGATCGGGATCCTGCGGTATTGAAAGCTGGGGCGAAATGCCGTAGGCTCGAGAATGCTGGACGGTCGCCTTTGTAAGCGTGGCTCGCAGACTCGCCACGCTTTCGTCGGCTCGTTCGGCGCTTGGAAACATGCAGACACGTTTCCAAGGCCCCACTTCGCCGACGTAGCTCAGTTGGTAGAGCAACTCCATGGTAAGGAGTAGGTCCCCAGTTCAACTCTGGGCGTCGGCTCAAAAGCGTTTTTGTGTTATAAAAAGGCGAAGCCGCCTTAGTTCAGCTGGTAGAGCAACGGTATCGTAAACCGTAGGTCCCCAGTTCGATCCTGGGAGGCGGCTCAAGTATCAAACTCAAATCCGATTTTTCGGAGTTCGCCCGCGCCGCATGCAATTCCTGCCAAGGATTTTCTGTGCCGCCCTTCCCCTCGCAGTCTCAGCTTGTTAGCCGAGAGCTCGGGGTCGGCTCTTGTTTGGGGGTAGTGGTGGTGGTATATCCTCATCTTCTTCATTGGTTTGTTTTTCGGGTGCAGGCATATTCTGGTATCTTTCCTCTATTATGCTCCGTGCTAAAGTTTCAAAACGCGCCGCTCGTTCTTTGATCGAACTCACTTCTGCTTCCGCCGTTGTTGCCTTGCGCTCTTCAAATCCAACACTCGTATCTCCCGACTGTTTATTAAGTCCGTTAGCGCGTCTCCATTCATACATCGCTTTTGTAGGGTCGCCACCAGAATAAAAAACTACCTTTGATGGTTTCTTGTCCGGGTGAGTAGCAAAATATGAATTCCAATATTCTTCGGAGGAAATAGTATTTTTTGCCTCTGCAAAACGAGTGCCAGATTCCTCTAATATCCCATCTATGGCACGACCAAGGTCGCCTTCCCGTTCCCTTTCGTCACGACGCGAACTCGCACCTTCGAGTCCCCGAGCAGTGCTGTATCTAAACAACTGTTGCAATATACGGTCATCATTAACACCAGTTACTTCTTTGATTTTGTCACGTATCGGTATGAGCGCCTTCAAAACATCCGGGTTTGCATATTTTTCTTGCGGCCACTGTTTTTCAAGTTCACTCTCCCATGCAGAGGGCGGTGGCAATCTATCTGAACTCGGAAGACTGCCCAGCTGATGTTGAATTTCTTCCGTGTATTTTGATAATTCCGGAGAAGCCGTGAGTTGTTTTAGGCTCTCGAATACAGCCATGTTTTTAATCGGCTTATTATCTGGACCAATTTCATAACGAGAACCATTTTTCGGATCAACCTGTGCGTCCTGTGGAATAAAAACGAGTCCGGCATCCAGTTTTATTCCGTGATCTTCTTGAGAAAGAACCCAAGCATCGTTATGTTGGTCACCAATTTTTTCAGGGGCAATATCTCCGTGGCTAAAGTGATATTGCGAGCCAATGAATGCAGATGGGTATGCAATAAAAATCTCATTCCCTTTTTCTGAGCCATAGAAACGATCCGCAACTTCTTCGGCTGCAAAGTGAATTGCTGCCCGATCCGCATAACTTCCTTGCCCGCCACTCATAAATGACTCCAATCTTGCGAGTGCTTCTTCACGAGTTGCTGGCAGTTCTCCTTTTCGGGAGTTTAAAAGTCCAAGAATCGCTTCCTCCTTTCCACTTTCCGCTATTTTTATGGCAAGAGGAGATTTTAGGGAACCATCATCAAGCATTTTCTCAAAACCATTATGAAATGCTCCAGTGCCCGCTGTATGCTCCCACATTCCAGTGTGGTCGCGAATACCTTGTCGCGTAACGTGCGTAACCATTTCGGAAGGGAAACGCTTCATGAGGAGTGCGTAATCCTCAACCGATAGCGAAGCTAGATGCTCCTCGGTAAACATCTGTGCGATATCTTCTTTGCCATACTCCGCATTTGCCCAACGTTCTTTTTCTTTTTCATAGAGCGCACTGACAGCTTCTTGCCCAGAGCGATTTGGGTTACGCGCAGCAACCGTTGTGTCGATTTCGGCCTTACGCTCCTGTACCATACCAAGTGATGCCCGTACTTTTTTAACTTCAAAGTAGCTCCGTACTTTGGTCAAAAATGAACTGCTATTGTAGTCGTCCAACTTTGTTTCAAGCTCATTGATTTCTTTTTCGAGTTCGCTTTGTTCTCGACGTTCTTGGGAATGCTCGCCTCTCTCTGCTCGAATCTTTTCTGCAAGGGCATTGCGTTCGTCAATGTTACTTTCGCGAGAAAAATCCTTTACAAACTCCGGAGTATCAGTTTCCGGGCCTTTTTCTTGTTTTGGTTTTGATGCGCTTGGCGTTCCTTCACTCATTACTGATTCAGTATACCTCGATCATTCTTCGTCAAGCCGGACTCACAAAACCCTCCCCCTGCCGACTATTCCTTTTCAAAAATCCTCCCCCGCGAAAAAAGAAAGGATGAAAGAGGCGGCGGGGCGAGGGTCGAGCGCGCGTCCTTGCGCGCGACTATCGGTGCTCGCTAAAATAGGTTCTAGCGGAGTACAATAGGGACTCATGGAGAAAGAGAAACGGCTCGAAGAACTGGAGGCGCTGATGGCGGCGCCGGAGTTTTGGAACAATAAGGAAGCGGCGCAGGCGCTGGTGCGCGAGTACCAGATGCTGAAAGAGGGCGGCGGGGGAAAAGGGCACGACAGTGGCGACGCCACCCTCGCCATCCTCGCCGGGGCGGGCGGGGACGATGCCGAAGACTTCGCGGCAATGCTACTCGCAATGTATCGCAGCTACGCGGCCAAGCGCGGCTGGGGCGCAAAGGTGCTCGACGAGACCAAGAACGATCACGGCGGCTACCGCAGCGTGCTCATGGAAGTCTCGACCCCCTCGACTAAGCTCAGGGCAAACGGCCCTTACGGCCGTTTAAAGCACGAGGCGGGCGTGCACCGCCTCGTGCGGCTCTCGCCCTTCAACGCGCAATCAAAGCGCCAGACCAGCTTCGCGCTCGTCGAGGTGCTCCCGAAGCTCACCGCGGGCGAGAAGGTCGCGCTCAAGCCCGAGGAGATAGAAATCCAGTTCGCGCGCTCGGGAGGAGCGGGCGGACAGAACGTGAATAAGCGCGAGACCGCAGTGCGTATTTTGCATAAGCCCACCAACCTTTCAGTACATATTTCAAGTGAGCGATCGCAGGCGGCCAATAAGGAGAAGGCGCTCGAGCTCCTTGCCGCCAAACTTTTTGCAAAACAAGAAGCAGAGACGAAGGCAGAAGCGGAAGGGCGTAGCATCGCGAAGACCACCGCGAACGAATGGGGTTCGCAGATTCGCTCCTACGTCCTCCACCCCTACAAGCTGGTGAAGGACCACCGCACGAATTTTGAGTCCTCCAACCCTGACAAAGTTCTCTCCGGCGACCTTGATGGTTTCATCGACGCCGCAGAAAGGTATACTGGGAGCGATGGAAACACGAATCGTTAAAGAAGGAATACGCCGTAATGAATTGCGCACGCTCGCACACGAGCAGTACGGCGATATCATCAAGGCAGTCGTCGACATCGAACGGGGCATCATGGGGGTGGGCGGGGAACTCCATGTAGACATCCAATCGTTTCTCATTGAGAAGGAGCACTCTCGCGGGGACATGACCTGGGGCATCAACTTGTATTTGGAAAAAACGGGCGATGAGTTCATCGAATTCGATTCCATGATCAACCTTAAGCCTGCGGCCGGTAACCGGACCCGCGGCGTGGAGAGCGAGAAGATACAGGCGAAGATACGAGAAGTCGTGAGCGCGCTCGTTCAGTAATATGGCGGTCTCAAGGGAACGATGGTTCGTACTCTCGCTTCCCGAACAGCTCGGCAACATCGGGAGCGAGGTCGGGCGAGCCGCAAAGTGGCAGGGCAAAGATAGCGCGTCCTTCTGGGGCGCGACCGCCCGAGCACTCGAACTCTTCAATCTCACGCAGGAAGATCCGCGCTGGAGGCGGCAACGCCCTGAGCTCGATCGGGCTCGCGAGAGCTTCGCCGATGCAGTCTTGGGCGGCAAAGAATATCAAAGCACCCTGCCTGATCTCGAGCGATATTTTATGCGCTTCGCCCTCCTTGCGCGCGGAGCGTCGATGTTAAAATCTTAGCTATGAAAGAAGGGGAGCCGTCCAAGTCCGAAGCGCCAATTCAACTTCCGGAAGTCTCAGCGGAGATCGACGCGATGGCCGCTGCCGATCAGGAGATGCGGCAGAAGGCGATCAAAGAAAATTCTTGGGACGCGACTATTGACGCGAGGAATACCGCGCGCATGAAAGAAATCATTGGCAAAATCGGGTGGCCGACGGCTGCAAAAGTTGGTAGAGACTCGTCCTCAAATGCATGGCTACTTGTCCAGCACGCGGATCGCGATGTCCAATTTCAAGAGCAGTGCTTAGTGCTTATGAAACAAGAACCCATGAGCGAGGTCGACCCTCGCAACATCGCGATGCTCGAAGATCGCGTGCGCGTAAACAGCAACCAGTCGCAGCTCTATGGGACACAATATCGCGCAGTGAATGGCGAACACAAACCACTGCCGATTGAAGACGAAACAAATGTAGACAAACGTCGCAAACAAATGGGCCTCGATACCTTGGAGGAAAATATCGCCGCAATGTATAAAGCCTACGGCCCTCCCAAGCAGAGCTAGTATATCTTCGGTAAATAAAAACGCGGCGGTACTCCGCCGCGCTTACAGTCTCGCGTTTTATTCATCGAATTGGAACAAACGCATGCCTTGGTATCGGCCCGAGCCGAGCGGCGTCCTGTATTCACCACTCGCAAATCGGCCCTGGTCATCGTGTCGTAGATGCGTGACAGTTTCTTCGCCGCGGAAGTTATCGAAGAGCGTGAGGTCTTCGCGCTTCTGACCAATGTCGTTAATGTTCTGGTAGAGCATCGTCCCGTCCGCGACCCGTTGCTCGAAGCGTCCAGGTCCGCGGCCGCCGCGGAAAATTCGTTGCTGGTAGTTTTTGAGGAGCGCTTTGCTCAAGATCGGCAAAGCCTGGTCCTCCCAATAACCCTGACAATGCATCTGCCAGAACGGTCGGCCATTGCGGAACATTGCTACGAAGGCGGCACTGTGGCCGTAGGTGCCAAAGACGAGGTTTTTGACCACCCGCCAGACGTCGTCCTTGCTCCCCCAATGCCGATCGTCAGTCAGCATCGCCTCGAAGAAAATCTGCTCGGCCTCTTCGATCACCTCGCGGGGCGAGGGGCCGGCCTTATTCAACAAGTTTCCCATTTTTTCTCCCTTACAAAGCGCGGGATTGCGCTTGCATCTAGTGCGACTATACGCGATTCTTTATCCTTGTCAACTTTCGTAGACGGCGCTGGCGAGCATGGGGTACAATGGGCTTCGACGCATGATTTATTTTGACAAGGTGACGAAGCGCTACGGCGAGACAGCAGCTCTTGAAGACGTGACGCTCTCGGTGGCGCCCAAGGAGTTCG
>JACQBN010000022.1 GCA_016194455.1 Candidatus Kaiserbacteria bacterium
ATCCCCAAACCGCTCGCGCGTCCAGGCGCCTTCAAACGTGTCGATGCCGATGATGCGCGCCGAATTCACGAGGCGTGTGAAGTGATCGGCCAGCCGGAAGGCCGCCAAGCCGTCCTGCGTAACGCACACAGGGAAAACGCTGTAGACACTGAGCCCATAGAGCACCGCCGAACTCGTGATGTTCACCGTCGCCTCCTTCAGCGGCACTACCTTCGTATCGAAAAAAGCAGCGGTATACACCGTGGCCATAGGGGCTTGCATTGTAGCACTCACAATTTATTGTGCGCCCACCAGGGCTCGAACCTGGGACCCACTGCTTAAGAGGCAGTTGCTCTACCAACTGAGCTATGGGCGCAGAGCGAAAATATAACAGAAATGGTGTACGCTTTCCATGCGCTGGAGTGGCGGAACTGGTATACGCGCATGGCTTAGGACCATGTCCCTCACGGGTTGAGAGTTCGAGTCTCTCCTCCAGCACCCAGGCTTAGGGAGAAATTTTGTGGATGGTCGGGATGTTGAAGGTCGCGAGCGCGATGTTGATGATTCCGTACGCGCCAAAGATGATCACAAGCCCGACGAGGCCCCAGAAAATCGCGCTCCGCCCCTCGCTGCGCTTCGCCTCGTCGCCGGCGTTCTTGATGAACTCAAACACGCCCCAGAGGAATACGACGAACGCCCCTGCGGCAAGAAGCAGGATCAGCGGATTCACTACTTGCACGACCACTCTGCCGAGGAAAGCGTTAAAGACGGACATTTATGGTGAGCCCCGTCGAAACGATTAGCCGCCAACCTGGACGCCCGCCTTTGGCGTGCCGCCCGTGGGCCCCGAGCTATTGCCAAACGAGATGGTGCCCGTGAGGATGTTGACGAGGCCCCAGATAGAGACCATCACGAAGAAACCGATCAAGCCCCAGAGCATGAGGTTCTTGCCGTGCTCTTTCACCTCATCGCTATTGGCGCCGTAAATGAAGGTCTGGAAGGCGCCCCAGAGGAAGACGATGAACGCGACCGCGAAGAGCACCGGCACGAGAATGTTATTGATGGTGTTGATAATGAAGGAGCCGGCGTCCGCGACGTTGTTGATGGCGGCGAAGGCCGCAAGCGGCACGGCGAGAGCGAAGAGCGTCCCGGAGCTAAGAAGAAGGGCTTTTTTCATAAGAGAGATAATTGGGTAACGAGATGATTATACCGCCCCGTTCCCGCCGGTCAATGCGGCTTGCGGAGGCGTGTGGATAGCGCTTAGAGCTTGGGGAGCGCGGGCGCCGAGCCGCCGGGCGAGAGATTGAGGGTTTGCCCCACGATCGCGACCAGGCCCCAGACCGCGATGATGATGACGAAGCCGATGATGCCCCAGAGCACGAACTGCGCACCTGCCTTGCGCTCTTCGGGATTTGCTGCGCCGAGGATGAAGTACTTATAGACGCCGAAGAGAAAGGTGATGAAGGCAATTGCGATCAAGACCGGCACGAAGAGATTATTGATGATACCGATGATGCTGTTTGAATAGCCCTGGAGATACGCTGTGTTGATCCCACCGGCGCCCGAACCATTGCTCGGAGCACTTGGGTTATTCGTGAGGCCGTTGCCATTCGCGTTCCCACCGGGGAGGTTGCTACCCGCGTTGTTGTTCGCAGAACCTTGGGTGCAGGTGTCAGTGGAGGTATCACAGGTGTACCCGGCAGCAGAGTTGCAGTCGGAGGGGCCGAAGCATGAACCGTCGCTATACGGGCTATCCGGAGCATTCGCCTGTGCTGCAGCGAACGCAGGAACTGAAAGTGCGAGAGCGAGGATGAGGGGCGCGAGCTTTTTCATGTCTCTAATAGGAGCGCGGGAGCGGCGGAGCGGAATAGCCCGCGAGCCCAAAGGTGGCGGCCACAACATTCACCAAGCCCCAGAGCGAGATCATTACCGCGAAGCCGATGATGCCCCAGAGGATGAGGCTGTGGCCCACCTTCACTTTCTCCGGATCGCCTCTTGAGAAGATGTAAGCCTGTGCGATGCCGTAGAGGAAGACGATGAACGCGACCGCGAAGAGAACTGGTACGGCGACGAAGTTGATCAGGTAGAGAATGGTGTTCGCGACGCTACAGATAGCACTGAAGCAGCCCGCGCCGCCACCGCCGCCCCAGGAGAAACCGAGGAAGCCGCCGCCATTGCTCGAGACGCCGCCCACTACTGTCGTCTCCGCAAAGGTGAGCGCGGGGGCGAGAAACGCGGCGAATACTGCAGCAGCGCGGGCAAGAGATGTAGTCATAGAACAAGTATACACATCAGGCGCCGGGCGCGATGCCGAGCGTGGATAACAGGATGTTGACGATCCCCCAGACCGAGACGAGCACAACCATGCCGAGAACGCCCCAAACGACGAACTGACGCCCCTCGGAGCGTTTCGCCTCATCGCCGCCATGCAGGAAGAAGTACTTGAGGACGCCCCAGAGGAAGACGACGAACGCGAGCGCGAAGATGAGGGGCACCACGACCGTGTTGAGCGCCCCGACGATGCCATTGGCCCAGGTTGCAAACGTCATGCTAGCTGCCGGTGGAGAGCGCGCCGACGGTCGCCTGGATGCCCTGCGCGATCGCCTCCGCGCCTAAGAGAATAAGCGCGCCGACGATGGTCCAGAGCAGCATCTGTCGCGCCTCGGTGATCTTCCCCGGTTCGCCGCGCGCAGCGACGAACTTGAAGCCGACATAGACCAGCATCAGGATGACGACGATGGAGCCAATCTCTACGACCAACTGAAGGATACTTGTGAGAAGCGAGGGGAGCGACGCCCCTGAGCCAAGCGGGTTCAGCAGCGTGACGCCGTTACTGGTCGCGGGTTGTCCTGTTGAGGCGTTGGTTTCGTTCCCGCTTGACTTAGCGGCAGTGGCGACGAGCGGAAGGAAAGAGATTGCGAGCGGCAGAAAAAGCGATCGCACAAAACTGAGTAAAGAACTCATGGCTGGAGAAGCGACGCGAGCGAGCGCTCGGCCAAAGTGAGCGCTGCGTCAAGCGTGAGGCGGCCGCTGATCACATCGGTAATCATACCCGAGAAAACGCGGTCAGTCTCGGCGGGCGCTGGGGACAGCCAGCCTCTCGCGTAGAGCGCTTCGGCGTAGGCAACTGCGGCGATGGGATCATTCGCGGGTGCGCTTGCGAGTTCTCCCACCACCGCGGGGGCAAGCCCGGTCGCTGAGGCTGCGGCGCTCTGCTCGGCAGAGTTAGTGAGAAGAGCCGCGGCGCTGTAGGCACCGCTCGGGTTTTTTGCCCCGCGCGAGATCATCAGAGCATAGATGAGGCCGTACGCCCTCTTCACGCTCGCGGTCGCAGGCTGGGGCAAGCGTGCGACGTCGAAGTCTAAGTTCGGATTCGCCTCTCTAAGATACCGCGCCTCGGACGCGTAGCCGAGGTAGAGCGCGAGGTCACCCGCGAGGAATGCTGTCTGAGAATCCTTGAGCGAGGCGTTCCAGGTGTAGGAGACTTTAGAGGGATCGGCGAATTGGGTGTAGAAGCGCAGGACCGCCTGCCCGGGCGGCACCCCGCCTCCCGAGCTCTCGCCCAAGTTTGCGCTCATGACTCCGCTCCCCGAGCGCGTCGAGATAGGCACGCCCGTCTGGAGGAAAAGCGCGGAGAGGATGCCGCGCGCGTTGTGGACATTGCTGTAGGTGCCCATGCCTATAAGGCTGCGGGTAATCTGGCGCGCGGGGGTCAGCGTCGTGACACCCGGCACGAGCCCGGTCACCGCTTCCCAAGTCGCCGGGGGTGCAGCAACACCGCTCGAGGAGAGGATGGTGCGATTATAGAAGAGTGCGAGCGGATCAATAAGGAGCGGGATGCCATAGTAGCCCGCATCGGCGGGCGCGGCGAAGATCTGCGCACCCCCCGCAAAGGTGGAGGCGAAAGTGCGCGCAGAGAGAGTGGCAAGCGGTGTGGGAGTAATGAACTTCGCGAGCGAGGCCAGATCCTCTTGGGAGGCGAGCACCAAATCTGGAGAAGCGCCGGTTGCGATCGCGGAGGCGAGGTTGCTGGCGAGCGTCGCCTCATCCATTTGCACATACGAGACGCTCTTGAGTCCCGGCTCGGTCTTCGCGGCAGTCGCGAGTGCGGCGTTGATTCCCTCCTTCGGTAACGTGCCCCAGATGACGACATTCCCCACCGTGGCGTTGCCGCCGGTCGAAGTGTAGGTCGCGAAGACGAAGAGTCCGATCAAAGCCGCGAGGCCGAAGACGCCGAGTATGATGCCCTGGAAGAGTGAAATTTTCATAGTTCGATAATACTCACTATGACCCTGAATGAAATTGAATGGGTCATGGAGCAGTGAAAATGATGCCGTAATGGTGCGGCCCCGCGCGGAAGTCCTTGACCTTATGGAATCCGCCGTTGATAAAAAATTCCTCGGCCTTCCGCTCGCTCACAACGCGCTCGGGCGCGGGGCCCATGCCGCCGTAGGAGCCGGCCCAGTCGACGAGGAGGAGCTTGCCGGAGGGCTTCATGACGCGCTTCACCTCCGCGAGGAGCCCGTCGCGGTTCTCAATCTGGAAGAAGACATTCGCGAGGATGACGGCGTCGAGCAAGTGATCGCGCAGCTTCGTTCCGCCCTGTCTCTCGATGTCGCCCCAGATCGTCTCCACGATGGAGTGATGGCGCTCGTGCACATTGCTCTTCGCGTGCTTCAGCACATCCTCCTGGATATCTACCGCGTAGACCTTGCCGGAATGGCCCACGATCGCCGCGGCCGCGCGCGCGTAGTGGCCGCTTCCAGCGCCGAGGTCGCCGACTTTCATTCCCTCGCGCAAGCCCAATTGGAGTACGTTCTCCCGCGGGTCGCTAAAGTGCGCGCTCATAGTCCTGAGCAGGTCGAAGGGCTCATACCTATAAAATAACACGGGCTGCCAGGAGGCAGCCCGTGAATCAACAAGCCCATAAGATTTAGAATTCCCCCTTCAGGAAGTTGCGCCGAGTTATCGTGGGTCCCTTATCCTCCGATTTCTTCGGCGTAAGCTCCGCCATCGTGGGTCCGCGAGGGCGGAATGCGATGCCACCGCGGCCGAGGAAGGCGTTTGACTGCACCAAGAGGAATGTTCCCTTCGGGAATTCGGGCAGAGGTTCTACGATCCGGGCACTGAAGCCGAGCTTGAAGAGCTTACCTGCGAGATTGACCGCTGCTGTTTCGCGGACGATCGGGTCTTGTACCACCAAGGCCCTCACGTTGAGCGGCAGGTCCGGGTGCTGCGCGAGGAATGCGGGATCAAACGTTCCGAAGACCGTTGTCATGTCCGACAGGACCACTTGGTGTGTCGGGCCGGCATCAATCGTCATGAAAGTCCCGAGGCCGGTGTATTCTTTCACCACCTCAAGCAGGACTTTCTGCACTGCGGGGCTCGCGACTGCGAAGAATGCGTGCCCCTTGTCACCGAAGGTTCCGCGCCAGATGTGGCTTCCGATAATCCCGGCCATAATTCCAACGAAGAAAATGAGCGCTGCGATAGGGAACCCCATCTCTAACCTTTCCGGCCCATAGGCCTTTTCTTGTGTCCGGAATCATCATACTACGTTCTTGCGCACTACGCAAGGCCGCGCCCCTAGCGCTCGGGCTTGAGTGGTTTGACTTCGCCAATCTCGATGTGGCGGTTGCGATAGATCTTCACTTCAAACTCCCTCCCCTTGGTGACATTGAAGATCAGACTCTCGGCGTCGCCCTGCTCTGTCATCGGCCCCACGCGCATCTCGTTCGCGTCCTCTGGCTCCGAGGCCCGGCTCTCAGCGAAATCCGCAATCAGCGCGCGGAATTCTTCCTCGGAAAGGCTCGGGTCCGTGAGCGCGTGCACCAACTCGAACGCCTCGGGATCGAAGCGCAGCTGCTCGAGCATCTCCTCCGACGGCTCGTGCCGCTCCTCCGGGCGCGCCGTCGCCTTGGTTCCTTCGCGGTCTCCGCCAAAGCCAAACATTGGAGCTACTGTACCACGCCCGTGAGCTCGACGCGGCCGTTGTCAAATATCCGCACGATGACGCTGCGCCCCGATCCCGCAGCAAGCGTAAATTCCTCTTTGAACTTCTCTCCGATCCGCTCCTCAACAGGGATTGCCGATTCGTGTGTCGCGTTATGCGTAGCGATTTTCTGCAGGAAAGCGTCGTTTGTGAGAGGCTCGTTCTGCTGCAACACTCCCACAAGCTTGGCCGCCTCCGGCGAAAATTGGTGGAGCTTCAACATATGCGCGGTCTCTGGCCCGCGCTCCAAGTCATCTCGTTCTTCCTCCCGCTCTGCCGCCGTATCGAGCTCCTCCTGCGAAACGATCGAGTGCGGCGCTCGCGCCACTCTCCCCTGACCAAGAAATTCCAACATGCCGAGATTCTACCACGCCCGTAGGCAGAAAGAAAAAGGCCGCCCGAGGGCGGCTTGGGAATCAGCTAGCATTACTTGAAGAGGCGCGGATCCCCATATGAACACGTCAAGGCACCTGGTTTTTTCACATTTGTCCGTGCATTGATGATTTTGCGAAGAACGTACCGAACTATTTCCAGCGCGTCTCCTTTTGTCCGATTCCGCGAATGGTAGTTCTCGTATTCTTTCAAAAAGCCAACGAGAAGAACGCAGACCGTTTCGGCCCTGACATTTCCTTTCCCATGGCCGGCAAGGGCTTCTACTAAGCGCTTTTGTACCGCATCAACTCTCAGGTCACGCTTGTTCTCTTCTTTAAGGTAGGGGTAGCCGGGGCTAAACTTCGACATTGGGATCTCCGTTGCGTGATTCCGTCGGTGAGCATACTATAGAGGCGGAGACGTGGCAATACGAAAGGCGTGTCATGAACAACGAGAAATCCTGCGGTTGCGCGGAGTCCTGCGGCTGTAATTGCGGCGAGAAGTTCGAGGCGGAGCTTAAGCGTCTGCTCGAGCAGATTGCGCGGGAGATCGGCCGCCCTACCATCGACTATCTGGAGACAAAGATCTTCCGCGTGTGGGTGCAGACAAAACACTATCACGACGCGCACGGATACGGCAGCTTCGCCTTCGAGGCTCCGACGCTGCTTGCGGCCGCGAAGAAATGTCTCGCGCATGCCCGCCAGGCATGCCCGAACGCGGGCTGCAGTCGCCACTGCCCCGAGTACGACAACACCGATTTTTTCTAAAATAAACGCGGGCCGCCCTCGGGCGGCCCGTTTTCCTTCTTTCAACTGCGCATCGTAGTGATGCCCGAGAAAGCAAAAGAGCCCGCGCCACGGGCTCTTCATTTTTTGATCACGCTTTTCTTCTGCGCTTTCTCGATCGATACGGCATTCGTCGCGCCCCGAAGACCTTCGCGCGGGAGATGTGTCCGCTACCTCGCAGATACTGGTGGGTGTGGAGCAGAATCGCGTCGCCAGTGGCGTTGATGACGTCTTCTTGCGTGCTTCCGCCATAGACGACGCCGAGGTCGACGCGCAGGCGCAACGTCTCTACAACAAGCGGCTTCTTTTTCGGCATGTGAGGAGTTCCCTTCCTATATCTCCGCCCAAGATGGTACTCCTAAAATCTATATTGGCTAGCTCGGCACCATGACGACAATATTTTTCATACCTCGAACTTATGAGCTGAAGCATTTTCAACTCCGGCTATATGCTGCTCCTTCAGCAATTTATGAGCGAGTCGAAAGATACCGTTATGAGTAACAGCAACTGCTGTTTCGTATTTAGAAGCTCTCAGCTCGTTCAAAAATTTCTCGAGGCGCGCGGTGGCGTCTTGGACTGATTCACCGCCATACGGTCGATAGTCATATGCCAATGCTTTATCAAGAGATTGTAACTCTCGACCACTTGGTATCTCGTCCCATGTTTTGCCAGCAAGAGATCCGAAATCTCTCTCCCTTAATTCTTCGCGAATAACGAGAGGTTTATTGAAGTGACTGCTGATAATTTTTGCACTTGAGAGAGATCTCTCTAAATCCGAAGAAAATACGACTTCAATATCGCGTGGGAGATTGCGTAGACAGTCTTGTATCTCTTTGACCCCTTGCTCGTTGAGAGATTCGTTGAACTTAGTGCCCTGCAACCGATGCGTCTTATTGAAATCCGTCTGCCCATGACGCACGAGATACAAAATCTTTTTCATATCAAGCAATAGCTCGACCTTTGATGTAGCGATTTTCTATATTGTCTACGATTTTAGCGTACTCGGTAGCCTTGAGAATTCCGAAGGCTTTTTCCTCAAAGGGCCTGAAGCTCTCGGGCAATATATTGATGAGGCGCGCCGCCGATTCGCTCTCTGGAAAGTCCGTGTGGTTGAGCTTCCCCAATCGAAGTAAATACCACGCGGCGATAAAGAGCGAACAAGCATACTTTTTCGTTTGTATGTAAGTCACCAGCTCCTCTTTTAGATCGCGGTCCTTGACCAACTCTAGCGTTTGATCGCAAAGTGGAATAAGCTGAGACTCACGGAACACGACATTCGGCGAGTGCCCCCGCTTTGACAGCCATGCTGTGAACGAATCGTAATTAAAGGTTGGGTCAGGAAATGAATAATCGTCTACGAGCACCACGAGCGACTCGCTCGACTGTCTTACTTCCTCAAGAATCTCGAGCGACAACTGGTGTTCTTCATTAATTTTCGAGTTCGTATAGATATGCGCGTATTCGATGGATACATCTTTCATGTCTAGAGTGCGACCACGGAGGCGATGGAGTCGCCGTCGCGGAGCTTCATGACGCGCACGCCCTGGGTCGCGCGGCCAAGTGCCGGGATTTCCGCGAGCGTGCAGCGGATGACCTGGCCTTTTTTAGAAATGACCACGAGCTCCTCTTCTTTCAAATCGCCGGAGACGACTTTCGCGCCGATGATCTCGCCGGTCTTCGCGGTTACCGCCGCAGTCTTGATGCCGGAGCCGCCGCGGCCCTGGATCTTATATTCATCAATCTCGGTCCGTTTGCCGTAACCCTTGCTCATGATGACGAGGAGCGAGGTGCTCTTCTCTCCGGCAGAAATAATTTCCGCGGAAACTACCTCGTCACCTTTCTTCACACGAATACCGCGGACTCCGCCCGCGGTGCGGCCCATCTGCCGCACGTCGCTCTCGTCGAAGCGGATGGACTGCCCCTTCTTGGAGACAATCGAGACCGAGTCGCCCTCGGCGGCCGTCTGCGCCGCCACCAGCTTGTCCTCACCCCTGAGGTTGATGGCGATGATGCCCGAGGGGCGCACATCGGCGAAGGATTTCGCCGCGACCCGCTTCACCACGCCCTCTTTGGTAACAAAGACGATAGAGAGCGCTTCCCAGGCGGCGCCCTTGGTGACGGGCAGGATGCTCGTCACCTTCTCCTCGGCGGCCAAGGGGAGGAAGTTCATAATGCTCTTGCCCTTGGTCGCACGCTTCCCTTCTGGCAGGTCGTACATCTTAAGTTGATACGCCTTGCCGAAGTCGGTGAAGAATAGCAGATCCGCGTGCGCTGACGCCCCGACGAGGTGCGTGACGACGTCCTCCTCCTTGGTAGCGATATCCACGACGCCGATGCCGCCGCGCTTCTGGCGGCGATACTCGCTCGGGTTCGTGCGCTTGACGTAGCCGCCCGCGGTCAAGACGAGCACGCTCTCTTCGTCCGGCACCAAGTCCTCGGCCGACATATTCTTGACACCGCCCTTGACTATCGTGGTGCGACGATCGTCGCCGTACTTCTCACCGATCTGTTCCAGCTCGCTCCGCACCACCGCGAGAATCTTCTTAGCCGAGGAGAGGATGTCCTTCAGCTTTTTTATCAATACCTGCACTTCTGCGAGCTCGTTCTCTATCTTTTTGCGCTCTAAGCCCGCGAGCTTCGCGAGCCGCATCTCGAGAATCGCGGCGGCCTGGAGCTCCGAGAAGCCGAACTTCTTCTGGAGTGCCCCGGAGGCGGCCGGTACATCCACCGCTTTCTTGATAAGCGCGATGACTTCGTCAATGTGATCGAGCGCTTTCGAGAGACCGAAGAGAATATGCTCGCGCGCCTCCGCCTGCGTGAGGTCAAACTCGGTTCGGCGCTTCACCACCTCTCGGCGATGTTCGATAAAGTGCTCGAGCATCGCTTTGAGCGACAGTGTCTGGGGCACCCCGTCTACGAGAGCGAGCATGTTGTAGTGGAAGGTGCTCTCGAGCTCGGTGTGCTTATAGAGATTATTCAAAACGGCTTGCGGGTGCGCCGTGTTCTTCAATTCAACGACGATGCGGATGTCGCCGGCGGCGGATTCGTCGCGCAGGTCGCGGATGCCCTCAAGTTTCTTGGCTTGCACTAGTTCCGCGATGCGGATGATAAGCTCCGCTTTATTTACCCGATACGGGATGGAGGTGATGACGATCCGCGTGTCCTTTTTGCCATCATCAATAATCTCCGCTTCGCCGCGCACCACGACTGGCCCCTTACCGGAGCCGTACACGTGCTTGATATCGCTCTGATTGAAGGCGACCGCGCCCAAGGGGAAATCAGGACCCTTCACGAACTCCAAGAGGTCATCGGTGGTCGCCTCCGGGTTTTCTATCAGATGGATGGTCGCGGCCGCGACTTCGCGCAGATTGTGCGGGGGGATGTTGGTCGCCATCCCGACCGCGATGCCAAGCGTACCATTAAGGAGGAGATTCGGGACGGCGGAAGGGAGCACGGTGGGCTCCTCCTTGGTCGCGTCGTAGTTGGGCGCCATTTTCACCGTCTCCTTCTCGAGATCGCGCAGCATCTCCTCGGCGACTCGCGACATCTTGGCTTCGGTATAGCGGTAGGCCGCGGCGCCGTCGCCGTCGATAGAACCGAAATTTCCCTGCCCGAGCACGAGCGGATAGCGGGTGGAGAAGTCCTGCGCCATCTTCACCAAAGAATCGTAGACGGCAACCTCGCCGTGCGGGTGATACTTCGCGATGACGTCGCCCACGACGGCTGCGGACTTCTTAAATTTTGCAGTCGGGGTGAGGCCGTTCTCGCGCATCGAGAAAAGCACGCGCCGGTGGACCGGCTTCAAGCCGTCGCGCACATCCGGCAAGGCGCGCGCGGTGATCACGCTCATCGCGTAATCGAGATAGGAGGAGCGCATCTCAGCGACGATGGGCTGGTCAATCACGTTCGCGGCGACTCCGGGAGCCGCCGCGCCTTCTGCTTTTTCTGCCTTGCCGCGCGCCATGATGGGTGGTGAGGATTAGAACGGAATAAGCGTCTGTTCCGCCTTCGGCGTCAGAGTTGAGGAGGCCGCGTCTACGATCTGAATCGTGGCCGGCGCACCGGCGGCAGGAATTGCGGCGGCAGCGCCCGCAACGCCGTAGTCGCTCGCCCCGGTCGCCGCTGCGGCGACCGGGGCGCCCTCTGCCCCCGTGCTCTCGGCAAAGTTCGCCCCCTGGATCGCGAATGCCCCGCCCGCGAAGGCGCCGAAGAACCAGATGAGCCCGACGATCGCCGCGCCCGCGGCCGCGATGCCAAACGCGACCTGCTTGCGGATGTGGTGCGGCTGTGCTTTGATGCGATCGATGTGGTCAGCAAGAGTCTTCATGGCTTTATGACTAGTATAGCACCGTCGCGGGTCGCAACGTCTTTCTTCTTTAATGTCAACTTGTCGGTGGTCTCGGGCGTCTCGCCCTCCTGCTTGAGGAATGCCGCGAGCGACTTGGGGTCGTAGTGCATCGGGATGATGACTTTCGGTTCGAGTGCAAGCGTGAGCGCGTGCGCGTCGCCCACGGAGAGGACTCCCTCACCCCCAACCGGCACGAAGAGAATGTCTATCTCGCCCATGCCCTCGCGCGCCTCCTTGGAGAGCTCCTTATCGGAGAGCGCGCCGAAATGAACAAGCGTCATGTCCTCAAGGTTTACCGAGTAGATTGTATTAACTGCACTCTCCTCTCCCTTCGCGAGCCCGTATTTAGAACTGGAAAGGAAGCCCTGGATCGTGACGCCGCCGTGCTCATACTCGCCCGGGCCCGTAATCGCGAAGGGCTTTTTGTCGCCATACGTTACCTCGTCAACGCCGTTGAAGTCGGGATGATTGCGCGAAACGAGCGCGATATCGGCACCGAAGCGCACGGCGGGCAGGCTGCTTGCCTTGCTCACGGGGTCGAAGACGAGCGTCAGATCCCCGAACGTCACCTTGAAGCACTGGCCGCCGTGGTAGGTGATAACCATTGTGGATAGTGTACCAAATTTCCGCCTATTATGCTAGCGTTAAGGGGTACTCATAAGCTAAAAACTATGGAAGAAAGAAGTTAGCTTGGTGACAGCGAAACAGTTCTTCGAAAGCCCGAGGGGGTTGTTCGGAGCGAATTAGAGATTTAGATTCAACGAGGCAACACCCCGCGCGGCTCCGCCGCGCGGGGTTGTTCGTGCACGCTTGACAAGAAAGGGCAGGGTATGATAGGCTCTCCCGTGGACCGAGGGGTACGCATTGTGCTTATTCTGGTGTCCTTTATGGAAGGAAGCCACATGAAGAAATCGAACCTTTTGCTTAGGAATGACCCTCATCCGGTTCCAACTTCGATCGACACCGCCGCTACCAACTACAACGCCGGCGGCGCCGCGGTCTGACAGCCGATCGGCAGCTTCAACCCCTAACCCGGCCCTCCCATCGCGGAGGGCCTTTTCATTTTCCTTCCCTTGTGCTAGAGTCGGCGAGTCAGCGTGTGGGAGAAGTAGGAAGGCGCTAACCCTTGAACCGAAAGGCTCAAGTACCCTTCGCGAAAATCCGCACGGCTTTTATATTCATGAGTGAAGAAGTGAAGGAAAAGAAGGTACCGCTGCCGGCCATCGTGCTTGACCCGAACCACTCGATGGCTGCGCTCGTGGCGGGCATCCCGACGCCACCCAAGACCGGTGATTTGCTTGAGGGCACCATCATCGCGATCAATCGCGGGCGCGTCTATATTGACCTGCCGCCTTTTGGCACCGGGCTCATCTACGGCCGCGAGTACCTCAACGCCGCGGACGTGCTCCGCAAGGCGAACCCCGGCGATTCCATCAGCGCGAAGGTCGTGGACCCCGCCGGCCGCGAGGGCTACATCGAGCTGTCGCTTAAGGAGGCGCGCCAGGCGGCCATCTGGGGCGAGGCCGAACAGGCGATTGTTGCGCAGACCTCGTACACTCTCATTGTCGAGGAGGCGAACAAGGGCGGGCTTATCCTCTCGTGGCAGGGCATCCCTGGCTTTCTCCCAGCCTCGCAGCTCGCGAAGGAGCATTACCCGCGCGTCGCCGACGGCGATAAGGAAAAGATCCTCGGCGAACTCATGAAGCTTGTGGGCCACCCGCTCACGGTCCGGATCATCACCGCGGACGCGAAAGAGGGCAAGCTTATTTTCTCGGAGAGGAGCGGCAATGAGGAAGAGGAGAAGACGGCGCTCATTGATAAGTACCAGGTGGGTGACGTGCTTGAGGGTGAAGTTACCGGCATCGTAGACTTTGGCGTCTTCGTGCGGGTCGAGCCCGGGCTCGAGGGGCTAGTGCATATCAGCGAGCTCGATTGGGGCCTCGTGGAGGATCCGCACGCGCTCTTCGTTGTGGGCGATACGGTGAAAGTCAAGGTGATTGAGGTCAAAGACGACAAGATCTCCCTCTCCGTCAAAGCGCTCCAGGAGAATCCCTGGCACACGGCCGGGGAGCGCTACGCCAAAGACCAAGAAGTGCCGGGCGTCATCATCAAGTACAACAAGCACGGCGCGCTTGCGTCCATCGAAGAGGGTGTAGCGGGCCTCGTGCACGTCTCCGAGTTCGCCTCGCCGCAAGAGCTCCGCGATACCCTCGAGCTCGGTAAAACCTACCCCTTTAAGATTACGCTCTTCGAACCGAAAGAGCAGCGCATGACGCTGTCCTACGTTGGCAAGAGGAAATAAAGTCAGCGGGTGTTCGCGAACTGCGTGGCAGCGTCGAGGCCGAGCGTGGCAAAAAGTTTCGCGGCCTCTGCGGCTTTTTTGAAAACTTTCTTCGCGGCCGCCTCCTCGCTTGGCTTCCACTTGCCGATCACGTGGTTGAGGACTTTCTCATCGCCCGAAACTTTCTTCGCCTGATGGCGCTTCCCGGCTCCGCTAATCCCGATCTTGAGTTGCGCGAACGCGTCGGTCTTGAGGGCGCGCATAACGCTCTCCACGCCCTTGTGCCCGCCCGAGCCGCGCGCGAAGGTCATCTTGAGCGCCCCAAGCGGGAGATCAAGGTCGTCACGAATGATAAGTAAATCCCTCGCGGCCCTTACACTTTTGACAAGCGCAGATGCGGCCCTGCCTGAATTATTCATCATCGTCTCGGGGAGCGCGAGCATTGCCTTCGCCTTCCCAATCTTCCCCTCCAGGATGAGCGCGTTCGCTTTTTTATTGAAAACGAAATCAGGGAAACCTTCTTGTGTTGCGAGGAGCGCGACTGCGGTGCGGCCCGCGTTGTGTCGCGTCTTCTCATATTCCTTCCCAGGATTCCCGAGCCCCATGATGACGATTGACATGCGCGGATGATAGCATGCCCCCTGAAGTTGCATTGCAGAGCGAGGCGCGTACAATGCCTCCACATGCAACGTGTTGGTAGCGAATTGCTCAAGGATCTTTTCACCCTCGCGCTCCTCATTGTGCTTATCGTGCTGCCCCTGCGCGCATTCGTGGTCTCGCCGTTTGTCGTGGATGGGGAATCTATGCATCCGACATTTGAGAACTTAGACTACCTGCTCATTGACGAGATCAGTTACGACTTCTCCGCGCCCGCGCGCGATCAGGTCATCGTTTTTCGCTATCCCAATGACCCCTCGGTCTTCTATATCAAACGCATCATTGGCTTGCCGAACGAGACGATAGAGATCAGCCGCGGCGTCGTCTCCATCAAGAAGGCGGATGGCACCACCATCACTCTCACCGAGCCCTACATCGCCGCCGAGGACGCGACCTACACCGAGAATTTCACGCTCGGTCCCGGAGAATATTTCGTCATGGGCGACAATCGCCCCAACAGCTCGGATTCAAGGGTCTGGGGTGCCCTGCCCCGGAGCGACATCATCGGACATGTGTTCCTGCGGCTCTTGCCGATCGCGCGCGCAGGATTCCTGCCTGGCGCGTTCCACCCCTCGCCATGACCCGGGATACGCTCCGCGCTGAAGACATTCTCCGCCGCGCACATGCGGTCGGGCAGTACTACGGCTTCACGCCGCTCACTGCGCTCGCGGCGACTGCGCGCGGACAGAATAAAAAGGCGGAGTATCCCGAGACGATGGCGGGGGTCGTGCTCGATCCCCTGGCCGAGCTCGTCGCCGGTTTCCTCAAGCACTGCCGAGCGCTCGTGCCCTCCGCCCGCACGCCGCTCTTCCTCTGGCACAGCAACATCGCGCCCGGGCGCCCCGCGCCGCGCAAGGTGAACGTGCAGTTTCATGCTCTGGGGAGCGACCGGCCACTCGCTGACGCGCTCGTGATCCGCGCGCTCGTGGCGCTCACCCGCGATCTCACCGGGCGTGAACCGGTGGTGCGCATCAACTCTATGGGTGACAAGGAGACCCGCGCGCGCTATGCGCGCGAACTCGGAAATTTTTTCAAGAAGCGCGCGCAGACACTGCCCGAGGAATGCGTCAACTCTGCCAAGCATGACGTCTTCGCGGCCGCCGAGCTCGCGGTGGCGAAGATGTGCGCCGAGGATTTGCCCTCGCCCACCGACCACCTGAGCGATCAGAGCCGCAAGCGCTTTGAGGAACTGTTGGAATATCTGGAGCGGACCAAAACGCCCTACGAGCTCTCGCACACGTTGATCAGCCGCGGACCATCCTGGAGCGAAACGTGTTTTGAAATCAGCGCTGCAGGGGAACGTGTCGCGTGGGGTTCGCGCTACGGTGACCTCGCGCGGCATTTCTTCAAGACTCTCCCGACCCCGGCGGTCGGCGCCGTGCTCCACGTCGCTGCTCTAAGGGGCGCGGTGGCAAAAGCGAAGAAGCCCCCGCGGCTGCGGTTCGCTTTCGTCCATATCGGGGACGAAGCGAAGCAGCTCTCGCTTGGGCTCGCCGAGGAATTCAAGAAGGCGCGCCTTGCGCTCTCGCAGGACATTGGGCTCGAGTCGCTTGCCGAGCAAATGCATCTCGTGGAGCGCCGTAATCCCTCCTATCTCCTCATCATGGGCCGCAAGGAGGCGCTCGAGCATTCCGCGATACTCCGCAACCGCCTGACGCAAGAGGAGTGGGTCCTCCCGCTCGCCAAACTCACCGACCGTTTACGCTCCATCGGCTGACTCGCCCGGGCTCTTTGGTGCTACGCTCTGTAGCGGAGCCGGGGCAGAAGGGAGAACGGCATGTGCACAAACGCGCTCGTCTATATCGGGCTGCTCGCGTTCCTCTGCGCCATTGCGTATCTCGCGCGCGCCGAAATCGACTACCCTGACTGCGGCGGCTTCTAGCCGCCGCGTTTTCTTGCTCCCCCGCCAGGGGCGTGCTAGAGTCTTCTCCACATGACTGGGAGCACGCGAGTCGAAGTCCGACGCGGGAAGAACGAGAGTTCCTCCGCGCTCATTCGTCGTTTCTCCCGCCGGGCGCAAGGGCTTGGCCTTGTGCGCGAGATGCGCGAGCGTCGCTATCACGAGCGCTCGCGTTCTAAAAATGTAGACCACAAGCGCGCGATGATCTCCAAGCTCCGCCGCGAGAAGTACAACGAACTCGTGAAGTTGGGTAAGATCGACCCCGCCGCGCGCCGCACGAAAGGTCCGAAGGGGAAGAAAAAGTAGTTCGATTACGCGCTTACCGCATGCGTCGCCCAGATTTCCCCTACTCCGAAATCGCGGCTTCTGTGCTTCCAGGGTGGGAGATCTCACTCGCGTTCGTCACGCCAAAAGTTGCGAAAGCTTTGAATAAAAAACTGCGCGGTAAGAACTACACTCCAAATGTGCTCTCGTATCAGGCGGGCGAGAAGAGTGGTGAGGTGATCATCTGCCTTAGGGAAGCGGGGCGACAGGCTCCGGAGTACGGGATGAGCCCGAGGCACTTTGTGCTCTGCCTGTTTATTCACGCACTTCTCCATTTGGCGGGGAGGCGCCATGGCTCTACAATGGAGAAACGCGAACGGACGCTCTGTAAGAAGTGGAGTGTCTTCCCGCGCCCTTATGTCTCGACGCATCGCCACCGGCATCGATATCGGCACCTACCAGGTCAAGCTGGTGGTCGTCGAGGAGATCGTCGATAAGCGCTCCGGCCGGACGCTGCGCATCATCGGCACCGGGCTTGCGGAGTCCAAAGGACTCCGGAACGGCTACATCGTCAACAAAGAGGAAGTGACCGAGAGCGTGGAGGAGGCCAAGCGCCAGGCGCAGGCAACCGCGCAGGTCCCCATCAAGAGCGGCTTCCTCGCGATTGGCGGCATTTCGCTTGACGAGGCGCGTGCCTCGGGTGAGGCGATCGTCAGCCGCGCTGATCAGGAGATAACGGGGCTCGATCTCGAGAAGGCCGCACTCTCTGCGCGCGAGAGCGCCTCGCCCGCCTTCCTCAACCACCGCGTGCTTCACGACATCCCGACCGAGTACCGCATCGATGGGGTTCGCGTCCTCGGCAGCCCCGTGGGGGTGAAGGGCGTGCGACTCGAGGCCGATCACCTCTTTGTCACCTGCCTCTCGCAGCACGCTGATGCTCTCGTGCGCGCGGTGGAGGACGCGGAGATTGAGGTCGTCGATCAGCTTGCCTCGCCCTTGGCGGGCGCGAACGTGCTTCTCTCTAAGGAACAGCAGCGTAAGGGCTGCGTACTCGCGAACATCGGCGCAGAGACGGTCTCCATCGTCATCTACGATGAGGGCATTCCCGTCTCGGTCAAGGTCTTCCCGACCGGGAGCTCGCATATCACCGACGACATTGCTTTAGGGCTGCGGATCTCGCTCGAGGAGGCCGAGCGGGTGAAGGTGGGCAGACTCGCGGGCGCGATGTATCCGCGCAAAAAGGTGGACGACTTCATCGCTGCGCGGGTTGAGACGATGTTCACGCTTATTGATAAGCACTTGAAGTCGCTCGGGCGGCGCGGCCCTCTGCCCGCCGGAGTCATCATCTCGGGCGGGGGCGCCGGAATCGGCGCGGTGAGCGATATTGCGAAAGGGACGTTGAAGCTCCCGGCGCGCGTCGCGGAGTTCCGTCTCTCCTCTGACACGAAGATTCGGGACGCGACCTGGGCGGTCGCCTACGGGCTCGCGCTCTGGGGCCTCACGGGCGATACGGATGCCTCACGGCGTGGCATCGGCTCCTCTTTTTCAAGATTTTTGCGCCAGTTCTTGCCTTAATGTCAATATTTGCATACCTGCGCAGGGTGCTATGATGGGCCGAATCGCACGTATGGCTAAACGCGTCCATTCCCCCATTGAAAGTTTCGCGCGCATTCGCGTCATTGGGGTCGGCGGCTCGGGCGGCAACGCCATCAATCACATGATCAACTCCAAAGTGCGCGGAGTGGAGTTCATCGCCATCAACTCCGACGCGCAGGATCTGCACCGCTCGCTCGGAAGGAAGAAGGTTCACATCGGCAAGAGCCTGACCCGCGGGCTCGGGACCGGCATGAATCCAGAACTTGGGAAGCGCGCCGCGGAAGAGACGCGCCAACAGATCCAGGAGGCGCTCCAGGGCTCGGATATGGTCTTCATCACCTGCGGTATGGGCGGCGGCACCGGCACCGGCGCCTCGGCCGTCATCGCGAAGATCGCGAAGGAGCTCGGCGCGCTCACCATCGCGATCGTCACGCGGCCCTTCAGCTTCGAGGGCGCGCAGCGCAAGGACATCGCCGAGCGCGGCCTCGCAGAGCTCAAGAAGGAGGTGGACGCCTACATCGTCATCTCTAACGACCGCCTGCTGAGCGTCGCGGATCAGACGCTCTCACTGAAGGATGCGTTCGCGCTCTGCGACGAGGTGCTCCGCGAGGCGGTGGAGGGCGTTTCCGACATTATCCGCACCCCGGGCGATATCAATACGGACTTCAACGACATCAAGGCGATCATGGAGGGTGCGGGGCCAGCACTCATGGGCATCGGCATCTCAGAGGGCGAGAAGCGCTCGGCCGAGGCCGCGCAGCGGGCGGTCAGCTCGCCCTTGCTCGATATCTCTATCTCGGGCGCGAAAGGAGTGCTCTGGGTTGTCGCGCACTCGGACGATCTGGGCATCCAAGAGGTCCACGAAGCCTCGAAGATCATCAGCGACTCGGTGGACAAGAGCGCGAAGATTATCTGGGGAGTGATGAAGGACAACAAACTCAAGAAGGGCCAGGTCCGCATCATCGTGATCGCGACCGGTTTCCCCGAGGCGCCGTCCCACTTCGCGCGCGGCGAGCGTTCCCTCTTCTCGCTGCCGCTCGAGCGCAAAGAGGAGGAGCGGGGAAAGATGTATCACGAACCGAAGCGGGAGGAGCCGAAGGTCAAGGAGCCTGAGCCGCCCGCAAAGGAGGAACGTGAGGAGCCGATCGTCACCGCCGCGCCCCGCAAGAGCGAGAGTGTAGCGCCTGCGCCGCCTATTGTTGAAGAGGAGGACGGCACCTGGGGTGCAATCCCGAGCTTCCTCCGGCGCCACAAGAAATAGTTTTGATACGAAAAGAAATGGGCGCGCCCCCTGGACGCGCCCATGCTCATTAGCTCCTTTGAGTAAAGCCGAGACGTTCTGACTCTTGAACACGACGACGAGCATCTTGCTGCTGCCGTGCCTGCTTCTCGGCGGCCAGCTTTGCTCGCCTTGCGAGGCGCGCTCGCTGCACTTTGAAGCTGCGCACTGCATCCGTCTTGTTCTGCATCAGTTTCCGAAGAGCGCGCTGCCACTTGAGTGTTGGGTCGAAGTGGTTAACCTTGTACTCGCGATCCCTCCACCAGTCGACGCTGAACACCCTAACAGTGCGTTGCATCGCGCAACCGGGGTGGTACCAGATTTTGAGGCCTTCCCCGCCGAACATGCTGTATCCATACTCGTGGATAAAAGAGAAACCATGAAAACCCTCAAGCACCGTCTTTCCGGAGGTATGGGAGTCATGCACGACGTAATCGTTCTGCGTTCCAAGCTCTCGAGCGAGCGGGACCGCAAACGCTTCAATGGCCTCAAGAAACTTTTGGCGATCGACAAGCTGCCGATTGGTAACGGTTATTGTGATCACGCGTTCTCTCCATCAAAGAGTGTCTGCGGACATCCTACTCTTTGTGCCGGACGCAGTCAAGACACATCTGATATACTCGTAAATATGAAAGACTTGCTCATTATCGGCGGGGGGCCGGCGGGAGTCGCGGCGGGAGTCTACGCCGCGCGCAAGTTTTTACAAACGACGTTGATTGCCGAAGAGATCGGCGGGCAGTCCATCGTTTCAGAAGGGATTGAGAATTGGGTCGGCACGCCCAAATTGACCGGGGTTGAGCTCGCGAAGAATCTGAAGGCACATCTCGCCGCGGTGGCAGAGGGGCGCGTGGAGATGGTGAGCGACCGCGTCGTTTCGCTCGAAAAAGCTGGCGATGCGTTCGTCGCGAAGACAAAAAGCGGCAAAGAATTCTCCGCGCGCGCTGTCTTGATCACCTCCGGCGCCAGCCGCCGCAAGCTTGATGTGCCCGGGGCGGATAAGTTTGAGAATAAGGGCGTGACCTACTGCGCCTCCTGCGACGGCCCCCTCTTCGCCGGTCAGGATGTCGCGGTCGTGGGCGGGGGGAACGCCGGCTTCGAGACCGCGCTTCAACTGCTTGCGTATTGCAAGAGCGTCATCTTGTTGCATCGCCACAAGGAGTTCAAGGCCGATCCGATCAGCATCGAGAAGGCGCGCGCGCACCCGAACATGCGCATCCTCCCCAACGCCGAGCCGGTGGAGGTGCTCGGCGAGCAGTTTGTAAGTGGATTGAAATATAAAGACAAAGATTCGGGGGAAATTAAAGAACTTGCGGTTTCCGGTATCTTCGTCGAGGCGGGCGTGATGCCGAACACAGACTTCGCGAAGAATCTGCTGACGCTCGACACCGTCGGACGCATCATCGTGAACCCGAAGAATCAGCGCACCTCGGTCGCGGGGGTGTGGGCTGCGGGCGATGCCACCGACGAGCTTTATCATCAGAACAATATCGCCGCGGGCGACGGCGTGAAGGCGCTCGAAGACATCTACCTCTGGCTCAAGATGCGCTAGAGAGAATGATGGTCGTGGCAATAAAATGGCCCCGGATTCATCCGGGGCCGTCTGTATTTTGAGTGCGAGGGGCAACTAGTCTTGCGGAGTCCTGCGTTCACGGCTCGCCATGATCGAGAGCGTTTGCATCATATTGCTCATCATCGTCTGCCAGAAGCCGCGCCGACGCGCTTCCTTGAGTGCCGCACCTAGGGCCTCGTGCAGCGCCTCTGCGGCTTCGCGGGTCGTGCGGAACGAGGTGATGCGCTTGCCGCCGCGCGAGCTTACAGTCTCGAGCGATGCGGGAAGGAGCTTCCCGCCCTGGATGTCGCCCGGGACGATCTTCCGCTGGAGGCTCACGATGAGTGATTTGTCGAGATCTTCTGGCACAATGACGGAGACGCAGCGCCCCTGGCCGAGTCGTTTCGAGAAGTGCTTGGCGCGTCTGTCAAGATATTGATCAAGCGGTGTGTCGAGCAACATGTTTTTCTCTCCTTCTGGGGCCTGAACTCCGAACGCAATATATATCAGGATTCCACCCGCGTCAAGAAGCGCTAGTTGAGTGTGAGCGAGGCGCGGATGGCGTCGAATTGTTTGAGAAGCGCTGACTCGTCGAACTCCCGCACTGCGCCCGGAGGATAATTTTCTAAAACGCCGTAGTGGATGAAATAACGTAGGGCGAGACAAGGGTTGGTCTCGGGGAGCGCATAAACAATTTCCTCATAGCGATTCCCCGCTGCTGCGCCGGTGCTCGAGGCGAACGAATAGATTCTGCCGTTTTCGCTGATCATCCGCCGAATGGCGCCGGGGTCGTCAAGAAAGGGAGTTGCGCTGCAGCTTGCGACCTTCGGCAATGCCTCGACGCTTGCATAACTATCGCTCCCGAGATTCGTCCCGGCCGCGAGCGTGGCAGGGATAGTAAACTTCACTCCCCCGATCTCCTTGCCGGGCCCAAACTCCTGATACTGATACGCCGCATCCGGCGTGTAGCCTGCGGGGTATCGGATCGAGAAACCGAGTGTGCGGTCGGCATAGCTTTGGGGTAAGTTCGGCGATTGCGACCGCACAAGGAAATATTCTCCAACCGCAACGAGCGTAAGAACGAGAATGGTAATGAGTATGGTGCGCATAACGAAAGCGGAGAGGGTGGGATTTGAACCCACGAGGAGCTTTCGCCCCTGCCGGTTTTCGAAACCGGTGCATTCGACCACTCTGCCACCTCTCCAGTCATTGCACCCTAGCATTTTTGAAATCCGAGCGAAAGATGCTAGATTTTCGTTACGGCCCTATCGTCTAATGGTTAGGACACCGGCTTTTCAAGCCGACAATACGGGTTCGATTCCCGTTAGGGCTACTTGAGCGGGCGAGAGAAAAAAGGTATTCTGCGCACGCGCGCGGTTAGCTCAGTTGGTAGAGCACTTCCTTGACGTGGATGGGGTCGGGGGTTCAAGTCCCTCACCGCGCACCGATGCACCCGAAAGACAAAAAGAAAGAAAAAATCTACATCTACGGGCGGCATGCTTTGATGGAGGCTGTTTTGCATGCGCCCCACGTCATTAAAAAAGTTTACCTTGCGCCAGATAGCCGCGACAAAGAGCTGCGCGACCTGCTCGCGAAATATAAGATACCGGCCGCAGAGTTGAAGCAGGGGCAGGGCTCGGAGATGGTGGGGAGAGACGCCGCGCATCAGGGGGTTGTCGCGCTCATGGATCCGGCGCCCCTCTTGCAAAACTTTGATGCGTTCCTCAAAACATTGCAGAGCTCACCTCAAACCGCAATCGCGGTTTTGGGTGAGATCCAAGATCCGCACAACGTCGGCGCGATCATTCGCAGCGCCGCGGCCTTCGGGCTCTCCGGCGTACTTATCCCCGAGCATCGCCAGGCGGGGATCACGGGCGCGGTGGTGAAGGCATCGGCGGGCATGGCCTTCCGCATCCCGCTCGTCTCCATCGGGAATGTGAACCAGGCGCTCGGCGTGTTGAAGCAGAAGGGCTTCTGGATCTACGGGCTTGCGGGGAACGGCAAGACGACGCTCGCCGCCGAGAAATTTGATGCGCCCGCGGCCTTTGTAGTGGGCAATGAGGGCGCCGGTATTCGGGAGAAGACGCTTGCGGCCTGCGACATCACGCTCGCGATCCCGATGCACGAGCGCGTGGAGTCGTTGAACGCCGCGGTCTCGGCGGCAGTCGTTTTTTATGAATGGTCTAAGCGGCATCCCGAATCTCTTATATGAAGTACGACCAGCATTTGACCACGAGAGGCTGGGGCGACTACGAACTGCTTGATTCCGGCGAGAACATGAAGCTGGAGCGCTTCGGCAGCGTTGTGCTTGCGCGCCCGGAGACAGAGGCGCTTTGGGCGAAGCGGCAGCTCGAGTTGTGGGAGAAGGCGCATGCGGAATTCAAGTTTGAAAAAGGTAAGGGCAAATGGCATTTGAAAAAAGAAGTTCCGGAATCATGGGAACTAACACGCGGGCCATTGCATTTTCTCGCACGGCTTACGAGCTTCAAGCACACCGGCATTTTCCCCGAGCAAGAGCCGAACTGGGTCTGGATTAAAGACCGCGTCAAACAACTTGGCAAACCGAACGTGCTGAATCTTTTCGGCTATACCGGGATCGCCTCGCTCTCCGCTGCGCACCCGGGTGCCTTCGTGACGCATGTGGACGCCTCAAAACAATCACTCGACTGGGCCCACGAGAACGCCCGGCTCTCCGGTATTGGTGAGAACGCCATCCGTTGGATCCTGGACGATGCGTTTGCCTTCGCGAAGCGCGAAGTGCGGCGCAGCGCAAAATATGAAGGCATCGTTCTTGATCCGCCCGCGTTTGGCCGCGGCGCCAAGGGCGAGGTCTGGCATATTGAGGAGCATTTACCGAAGTTGCTCGCTGCGCTTCGCGAACTCCTCAGTGACACTCCCGGTTCTTTCTTTCTAGTAAGCGGCTACGCGGCCGGCTACGCCTCGCTCTCGTTTGTCCAGGCAGTTGAAAGTACCTTTGGGAAAATTGATGGCGAATCGGGGGAACTGCGTATTGCCGAAGCAAACTCCGACCGAGCTATCCCCGCCGGCGTCTACGTCCGGTTCATAAGGTAGAATCAGCGCATGAGCCATCACCGCCTCCTTATTTTTTATCACGCAGAGTGCCTGGACGGCTTCGGTGGCGCATATGCCGCCTGGAAGAAGCTTGGCGAGAGCGCCGAGTATATCCCCGTCAAGTACGGACACCCGCCGCCGGAGGCAGAAATCGCCGGTAGAGAGATCATTTTTATTGATTTTTGTTATCCGAAGGAGGAAATGAACGAGATCGCCCAGAAGGCGAAGTCGCTGGTCGTGCTTGATCACCATGAGGGGCTACGGGAGGTGGTAGAGAGTATCCCGCAGCACGTTTTCGATGTGAATCGTTCGGGAGCAACCATCGCCTGGGACTATTTCCACCCCAACGAGAAGATGCCGGAGCTCTTGAAGCACATTGAGGACGAAGATTTGTACCGCTTCGCGATGCCCGAGACACGTCTACTCGGCGTATTCCTCTCTGCGTACGATTTCAGCTTCCCCTTTTGGGACGAGGTCGCCACAGATTTGGAGAATCCGGAAAAACGGAAGTTGCTGCTCGACCGAGCGAATCTGTATCTCAACTATTTTAACTACCTCGTGAAGCTCTCCGTGGAGAATGCACACCCCGTTATATTTGAAGGGCATACCGTGCTTCTCGCCAATGCCTCGCCGATGCGCACGCTGAAGTCTGCGATTGGCAACGCGCTCGCGAAGAAGATGCCGCCCTTCGGGTTGGTGACTTCGGTCCACCCGAACGGCATCGGCGTCTCGATACGAGGCGACAGCAGCATCGATGTCTCAGCAATAGCCCGGAAATATGGCGGTAACGGGCATCCTTCTGCTTCGGGCTTCCGAATCCCTTGGCAAACTCCTATGCCCTTCGTCTCCGCAGAGGAACACCCGCATGAGGATGCTAGCAATTGAAACCTCTTGCGATGAGACCGCGGTCGCGATTTTAGATTGTGCCGGAGACGAGAAGCGCGCGACGTTTGAGATACGGGGCGACGCTCTCCTCTCGCAGGCGAAGATCCATCAGGAATATGGCGGGGTCGTGCCGATGCTCGCGAAGCGCGAGCATCAGAAGAATCTCCCGCACATCCTCAAAACGGCGCTCACACAAGCGGAGATTTCTGAAGAGGGGGTGGAGGTAATCGCGGTCACTGCTGGCCCGGGGCTTGAGCCCGCGCTCTGGGTGGGAATCAACTTCGCCAAGGCGCTCGCACTCGCCTGGGGTAAGCCTCTGGTTGCGGTGAATCATATGGAAGGGCATATCCTCGCGGCGCTCGCGCGCTGCGAGGGCAAGCTGCTAGAGATTCAAGGCGTCAGGCTCCCCGTGGTCGCGCTCCTTATTTCAGGCGGGCATACCGAGCTCGTGCTGATGCGCGAGTGGCTGAAGTACGAACTCGTCGGGCAGACGCGCGACGATGCGGTGGGAGAGGCCTTTGATAAGGTGGCGCGGATGCTCGGGCTGCCCTATCCGGGCGGCCCTGAAATTTCTAAACTTGCAGAGCGACATCGCTCTGCCCGCAGCCGACTGGGGACTGGGTCCGAAGGAAGCGGGGAGCAGAGCGGTGTTGCGATCAAACTCCCGCGGCCGATGTTGGACTCAAACACGTGCGACTTCTCCTTCGCGGGGCTTAAGACCGCAGTGCTCTATCTACTCAAAGAGCTGCCGGAGCTTACTGAAGAAAAAAAGCGGCATATCGCGCACGAATTCGAGAATGCCGCTGCCGATGTGCTGTGGGCGAAGACGAAACGCGCCCTTGCACAAACAGGGGCAAAGACACTCGTCATCGGCGGAGGCGTCTCGGCCAATACGCATATCCGCCGAGTTTTTACAGAAAATAGTGCGAGAGAATTTCCAGAAGTATTGCTCTCTATCCCGCATGCCTCGCTCACGGGCGACAACGCCGTGATGATTGGCATCGCGGGCTACTACCACGCGCTCAACAAAGAATTCGCCGACTTCGAGACGCTCGCTGCAAATGGGAATCTCTCACTCGCTCAGTCGTCGACTAAGCCGAGGCGGTAGATGTCGAAGGAGTTCTCGCCCTCAAACATGTCGGAGGGGTTCGGCAGATAGACGCGTGGACGCGAGATCTCTGCGGTCGCGTCCTTGATGAGCCGATGGAAGACCGCGAACTCTTGCTCGCAGTCGCGGTAGTCAATCACATAGCGGCGGAGCTGCCCTCGCCCGCTCGCGTTCCTGGACTTCTTACACTCATAGACGATGAAGCGGCGCACTGGCTTGCCGAAGAGTTCGCGCACCGTGTAGTAGTTGAAGATCGCTTGGATAACGAAAAGCGTTTTGCCCTCGCCCTTCGGGCTGAAGGAGCCGACGAACTTATGATCCACGATATCGACCGCGCCCTTCTCCACCCTTGAGACCACGACCAAATCGGAGACGGCCTTGAGGGGGAGCGGGAGGCCCGCGACCTCCACCACACCCTTCACCTCCACGCCGAGCACCCGGTGGCGCGGCGGCTTCGCAAGATAGAAGGTAATCGCGCGCAGATATTCCGCTTCCATCCCGACCCGCTTCGCGCGCCGGGACGCTTTCGTTTTTGCTTTGCCAAAATCGATTTCGGCATCGGCGACGCCGCGCAGATATTCAAGCCCGAGCGCAATCGCTGCCTCTTTGTCTATGCCGGAATAAAAGTGCTGGAGTGCCACATGCCCCGCGCGCCCGACGACCGAGGAGGGCGTCGTGGGCGTGTCGTAGATTTCCTCCACATAGCGCTTGTACCACGCGAGCGGATTCCGGAGGAAGGCCATCAGAGACGAATGGCTCCAGTGCTTGATCGGGAGTTTGCGCATCGCCATGTGTTTATTGTACCTGAATTGCGTTCCTCTTTCTTTTCTGGTAAAATATTTTCGGACCTGTAAGGGAGAATGAAAAATGAGAACGGATTTGCAATATACGCACGACGTGGCGCGGAGGACTGAACATCTCTATGCCAAAGTAGCGAACGTCATACCGGAGGTTGAATGGCCGACGCATGCGGTCTACGTGGACGCAATAAATCAGCTGAAGCCGCAGATGGGCGCGGTTATTCTCGCGCACAACTACATGACGCCCGAGATATTCAACTGCGTCGCGGACTTCCGCGGCGATTCGCTCCAACTCGCACGCGAGGCGGCGAAGACGAAGGCAGGGGTCATCGTGCAGGCGGGTGTCCACTTCATGGCGGAGACATCCAAGATCCTCTGCCCCGGCAAGATCGTGCTCATCCCCGACCCGCTCGCGGGCTGCTCCTTGGCCGCCTCGATCACGGGCGCCGATGTGCAGCTGCTGCGAGAGAAATACCCGGGGTTGCCCATCGTCACCTATGTCAACACCTCTGCAGAGGTCAAGGCTGAGAGCGATGTCTGTTGCACTTCCTCAAACGCGGTGGCGGTGGTGGAGACTATGGCGCGGGAGTATGGCACCGACCGGGTGATCATGATTCCGGATGAATTCCTCGCCAACTGGGTGCAGGGACAAACGCAGCTTAAGATCATCACCTGGAAGGGCCACTGCGAAGTGCACGAACGCTTCACAGCCCAGGACATCCGAGACTTCCGAGCCGCGAATCCGGGCGTCGTGGTCTTGGCACACCCCGAGTGTCCGCCGGAGGTGTTGGCCGAAGCGGACTTCACCGGCTCGACCTCCGCGCTCATCGGCTACGTGGGCACGAAGCGCCCGAAGCGGGTCGTGCTCGTTACCGAGTGCTCGATGAGCGACAACGTCGCAATCGAGTATCCGGAGATAGACTTCATTCGCCCGTGCAACCTCTGCCCGCACATGAAGCGGATCACGTTGCCGAAGATCCTACGCTCGTTGGAAACACTGACGCATCGGGTCGAGGTTGATCCGGCGATCGGGATCCGCGCCAAAGCCTCGATCGAGCGTATGCTCGCTGTCGGCAAGCCAGTGCGGAGTTATCAGTAAATCTATATTCGCGCGGGCCTTCGGCCCGCGCGTTTTTATTTAATACGACTTGAGATGGCGGGCGCGGTCGTGGACGCGGATCTTTTCCAGTGACTTCGCTTCGATCTGCCGGATGCGTTCGCGGGTGACGCCAAACTCACGACCCACCTCCTCGAGCGTGTGGTAGATGCCGTCGAGGAGGCCGTGCCGCATTTCCAAAATCTTGCGTTCCTTGGGCGAGAGATCGCCGAGGATGCCGCGCACTTGCTCCGCGAGAATGCGCTCCGAGGATTCTTGCACTGGGCTCGGGATCTTGTCGTCGGCGATGAAGTCGCCGAGCGTGCTTTTTTCATCGTCTTCCGAGCCCACTGGGTTCTCCAGCGAGAGCGTGTCCTGGTTAATCTTTTCTATTTGGTAAATCTTCTCCGGCTCCACCCCCATCTCGACCGCGATCTCCTCGGGCTGCGGATCGCGCCCGAGCACTTGCGCGAGACGCCGCGAGACTTGCTTATATTTAGCGATCGTCTCCACCATGTGGACAGGGATGCGTATGGTGCGCGACTGGTCGGCGAGCGCTCGCGTGATGGCCTGGCGGATCCACCAGGTCGCATAGGTTGAAAACTTATAGCCCTTCTTCCAATCGAACTTATCCACCGCGCGGAAGAGACCGAGATTTCCTTCTTGAATCAAATCAAGGAGCGTGAGGTCAGGGCTGCGGCCGACATATTTCTTCGCAATAGAGACGACGAGGCGCAGGTTGGAGCGAGCGAGGATGTTACGCGCCTCGGCGTCCCCTTTTTCTATCCGCTTCGCGAGCTCGCGCTCCTCGGCGGCGACGAGGAGCGGATACTGCCCGATCTCGCGGAGATAGATCTGGATGGAGTCATAGCCGGTTGATTGGCGGCTCTTGATATTGCGGGTCGCGAGATACTCGTCCGCATGATCCTCGAGCATGCCGCCCTCAAGCACATCCACCCCCGCGGTCGCAAAGCGCTCGTAGAGCGACTCGAGGAAGTCCACATCATCTTCCACATGTGGGAAGGATTTGAGAATTTCGTTGTAGGTGATATAGCCGCGCTCCTTGCCGCGCGCGATGAGCTGATCCGCCGAGAGTGCGCGAGAGGCCGCGGCCTTGGCGCGCGCGCCCTTCGCCGCGATGCGGACTATCTGTTTCATCTTCGCCCGGCGCCCGCGCTTGCCGAGCGCACGCTTATGCGCCGACTTTTTTATCGGCTTCTTTGCGCGGAGTTTTGCTTTCGGTAAGTGTCGTGTCGCCATTGGTAAAAATAAAATTAAAGGGCTGCGAGACGTTTTGAGAGCGCGGCACATGCCGCCTCGGCACGCCGAAGCGCGGCCGCATCTGCCGCAGTCTCGGCTCTCCGGAGATCGCCCACCGCTTCCTGATACGCCTCGCGGATAACCGCTACTTCAAAGGCGTGGAGAAGCTCCTCCGCCGCATCCTCTCCCGGGTCTTCGCCGAAGGCTTTCTCGGCGGCGAAGAGCGCTGATTCGGGAGCGCCTGGAGCGAGCGGGGCTTCAGTAATACGAGCATACTCTGCCGCGACCCGCGCGGCAAGTGCGGTACGGGGATACGCTGCGGCAACTGCTCGCAGCTGGAGCTCGCGGGAGGCGCGCTCGCTCTGCACATCCTTCTTTACAACTGCCGCCTCCTCGCCCGCTTCGGTGGGCTCGCGCGGTGCCCGCCTAAGCGCCTCCCGCACCGCGCCCTCGGAGAGACTCAAGGCGCGCGCGGCGTTCTTGACGAAGTGTTCGCGTTCCATCGGGCTCTTGATCGCGGCGATTAGGGGGAGCACGATGCGCTCGGCGAGCGTCACGAGGCGGTGAGGGTCCCGCTCCCGCTCGGCCAGAGCTGCGAGAAAGAAGTCAGCGACCGGCTTCGCCTCCTTGATGCACGCCGTAAAAGCTTGCGAATCCTCACTGATGAGATCGGCCGGGTCCTTCCCCGAGGGGAGGCGCGCAGCTTTGACCCGCAGTCCGTTTGCGAGCGCGAGCTCTGCGCTCTTGGCGCTCGCGGCGAGCCCGGCGGCGTCGGCGTCAAGACAAAGCAGCAGATTCTCACTGTAACGCTTCATGAGCGCGAGATGCTTCGCGGTGAGCGCGGTGCCCGAGAGCGCGACCGCGTTCGCGAAGCCCACCTGGTGCGCCAAAAGAGCGTCCATTTGCCCCTCCACCAAGAGCGTGAAGCCGCGCTGGCGTATCGCATCTTTCGCCTTATCCATACCGAAGAGAATCTCGGACTTATGGTAGAGCTCGGTCTCGGGAGAGTTCAGATATTTTGCCGGCTCGTCCGTACTCAAAGCGCGACCGGTGAAGGCGACGACCCGACCCGCGCCGTCTCTGATCGGAAACATCAACCGATTGCGGAAGCGGTCGTAGAAAGTGCCGGGCTTCCCGTCTGCCTCCTTGATAAGCCCCGCGGCGGTGAGCTCGGGGAGAGTAAAACTCTCCGCACTCAAGGTTTCAAGCAGCGTTCGCCAGGTCTCCGGCGCATAGCCGAGCTGCCAGGCGGAAATGGTTTCCGCGGTAAGCCCGCGCTGCTTCGCGTACGCGAGGGCCTGCGTGCCGGGGAGCTGCCCCGCGTAGAACTGGGCCGCGCGCGCGAGCGCCTCGCGAAGACGCTCGGTACGCGAGGATGCCTCGCGGCCAACCTTGCCGCCAACATATTTGATCTCCACTCCCGCCTTCTCCGCTAAAATTTTTAACGCGCCCTTGAAGTCAACGCCCTCCGCCTTCTCAATGAAAGAGAAAATGTCGCCGCCCTCGCCGCAGCCGAAGCAATGATAGCTCCCGCGCTCGAGGCTGACATGGAAGGAGGGCGTCTTCTCCTTATGGAACGGGCAGAGGCCCACAAGCGACTTTCCCGCCCGTTTCAACTTCACATACGGCGCCACCACGTCCTGGATGGTTAGCCGTTCTTTGATCTGTTCCACCGTATCCCCCGCCATTGCTCCGATTCTAGCGCGTTTGCCGGAATCTTGACAGAAGCCGCGGCTGCGATATACTGCCCCCAGAACCTGCGCGCGCACGTGCGAAGGAAAAACGGGAGATGAAAAATGGCTGCCAGGACTGGAATCGTCATCGTTGCTCTTATGCTTATCGGGCTCTTTTTCTTTTTGTTGACCAAGGCTCCCCCGTCCGCATCGCCGGCGCCGCGGCAGACGTCCGCAGAACAGCTCGCTATGTACCGGATGGTTTATGTGCAGGATAAGTACACTGGCCTGTGTTTCGGAGTCATCTCCAGCAATTCCTCTGGTGGCTACCCAATCTACAGCGCGACTAATGTGCCCTGCGAGGCGGTCAAGGACCAGCTCGAGCCGCAGTAAGAGCGGCATAACGCAACGGCGCGGTAACCCGCGCCGTTTTTTCTTTGCCTTTAAAGCGCCCGGGTTGTGGAACGCAGCGAACGGTCGGAATAAACTGGCGCGGGGCGCGCGGCTTGGAGCTTCGCGATCGCCGCGTGCTTGCGAGAGCCCTTGAAGCCGGTGCCCGCCGGGATGAGGCGGCCAAGGATGACGTTCTCCTTGAGGCCACGGAGACGATCCACCGAACCCTTCAGCGCCGCGTTGATGAGGATCTTGGTTGTCTGCTCGAAAGACGCGGCGGAGAGGAAGGAACGGCGCGAGAGCGCAGACTCTTTGATCCCGAGCACAATCTCCTTGGCCGAGGGCGCCGTTTTACCTTCCTTCTCCGCGCGTTTATTCGCTTCAGCGAGTTCCCAATCCTCTACGACGTCGCCCACCGAGTAGTCGGTGTCGCCCGGGTCCGTAATCTTCACGCGGTTGAACATCTGCTTCACGATCACCTCTAAGTGCTTACGTGAGACGGGCGCGCCCTGGAGTTCGTAGATCTTGCTCGCCTCCGCGATGATGTACTCCTGCACCGCGGCGCGGCCGGCATACTCGAAAAGCTCGTCGAGATCGACCGAGCCGTCGGTGAGGATCTGTCCGCGCACAATCTCGGCCCCGGCCTTGACGAGGGGCACGCGCGGATACGGTGCGAGATATTCAATGAAATCCTTCGGCTTCTTCTTGCCTTTCGTCTCCGCCGCCCCGGTGGGCGCCACCACAATCACCTTTTCCTTCCCCGCGTCCTTGATCTCGCTCACGATGCCGTCGGTATGCGAGACGACCGCCGGGTTCTTCGGGCTGCGCTTCTCAAATATCTCTTCAACGCGGGGCAGGCCGTTGGTGATGTCGCCGCCCACCGACGCCACGCCGCCTTGGTGGAAGGTGCGCATCGTGAGCTGGGTGCCCGGCTCGCCGATTGCTTGTGCCGCCACGGTGCCTACCGCCTCGCCAAGATCAACCATTTCTTGCGTCGTGAGATCCATGCCATAGCACATCTCACAGATGCCGTAGCGCGTCTCGCAGCTCATCGCAGAGCGCACCGAGACCGCCGCGACCGAGGAGCTTGCAAGCGTGCGCGCATCCTCCGCCGAGAGATAGTGTTTCTTCTTGAAGAGCACGGCGCCCGAGGCGTCTACGGCATCAGCCGAGAGCGTGCGGCCCCGAATTGCATCCGCATAATCAATCTGGATGCCCGAGGCGCTGATGCGGCCAATGGTGATGCCGCGTTTCGTGCCGCAGTCCTCTTCGGTGACGATGGAGTCCTGCGCGACGTCGAAGAGGCGGCGCGTGAGGTAGCCCGCTTTTGCGGTCCCGAGCGCGGTGTCGGTGAGGCCCTTGCGCGCGCCGTGGGTGGACATGAAATATTCAATCGGGTTGAGGCCCTCGGCCATAGAGGAGATGATCGGCACTTCTATCGTCTCGCCCGAGGTGTTCTGGATGAGCCCTTTCATGCCGGCCATCTGGGTCAGGTTGCCCATCGTGCCGCGCGCGCCCGAGGTGACCATGTCGGCGACTGAGCCCATCGGGTCGAGCTCCTTCGCGACCAGCTGCTCTACTTCTTGTTTGGCGCCCTGCCAGATTTCTATCGCCATACGGCGCTTCTCCTCTTCGGAGAGGAGGCCGTTCTTATAATCCTCTTCGATCTTCGCGACTTTCTCGCTCGCAGCTCTTACTACCCTGCCCTTCTCTTTAGGCACCGAGACGTCGTCGATAGACCAGGAGATGCCGGAGCGCGTCGCATATTCAAACCCGAAGCGCTTCACTTTATTCACGATGCCGGGCACGGCCGAGAGGCCGTAGCGGGTGATGCAGTCGGCCACAATGCGACTGAGTACTTTCTTGGTGATGGTGTCGTTCACGTAGGGATAATCCGAAGGCAACACGGTGTTGAAGAGGAGCCGTCCGACCGTGGTCTCGAAGACTGTGCCCCCGAAGTGCGCGTACTTCTCCTTGCCTATGACCGGCAGGATGTGCACCTTGGCGCGCAGATCGATGAGGCCGTACTCCGACGCGAGGATGGCGGCGTTAGGGGACGCGTGATAGCTGCCCTCGCCCTTCGCTCCCGCCACCGCCTTGGTGAGCCAGTAGACCCCGAGGATGATGTCAAGCGGCTTCCCGGTGAGCACGATCATGTCTCCCGAGCCAGGCTTCAAGATGTTTTTATTGGCGCTCATGACGTTTGCGGCCTCCCACTGCGCCTCCTCCGAAAGCGGGACGTGGACGGCCATCTGGTCCCCGTCGAAGTCCGCGTTGAAGGCGTTACAGACGAGCGGGTGGAGCTGGATCGCGTCGCCTTCGATTAAGCGCGGACGGAAAGCCTGGATGCCCTGGCGGTGGAGAGTCGGTGCGCGGTTGAGTAAGACATGCTTCCCTCTAATCGCCTCTTCAAGAATTTCCCAAACCTCGCTCACGCCGTCTTCAATAAGGCGCCCGGCGCCCCGGATATTGAAGGCGAGCTCGCGCTCGAGGAGCCCCGCGATGACAAAGGGCCGGAAGAGCTCGAGCGCCATGTGTTTCGGGAGTCCGCACTCGTCGAGCTCGAGATCAGGGCCGACGACAATCACCGAGCGGCCCGAGTAGTCGACGCGCTTGCCGAGCAGGTTCTGGCGGAAGTAGCCCTGCTTACCCTTGAGATAATCGGCGAGCGACTTGAGCGGTCGGCGCTGCGCCGGGGTCAAGGCACCGGCGGAGGAGCTGCCCTTACGGATGGAGTTATCAAGCAAGGCATCAACCGCCTCCTGGAGAATGCGCTTTTCGTTCCGGAGAATCACCTCCGGAGCGTGGATGTCGAGGAGTTTCTTCAAGCGATTGTTGCGGTTGATGACGCGACGGTAGAGATCGTTGACGTCAGAAGTTGCGTGCCGCCCACCCTCGAGCGCAACCATCGGCCGGAGCGCGGGCGGAATGACTGGAATGCGCGTGAGGAACATCCAGTCGGGTTTCACTCCTGCGGCGAGCATGCCAGCGATGAGCGAAAGACGCTTCGCGAGCTTCTCGCGCTCAGCGGCGCCGGCCTTGTTGTAGCGGGCGGCGAGCGTCTTCTCCAAGTCCTTGAGATCAATCGCGCGGAAGATGTCGTAGAGCGCTTCTGCACCGATTCTCGCCTCGAAGAGCCCGCCATACTTCACCGAGTAGCGGTGATACTCCAGCTCGTCCAAAACTTTCCCGACGACAACGCCTTCTATCTCGGTCTTGGCGAGCGTCATCCGTTCCTTGAGGAGATCGCGCTCTTTGTCCTCGCTTATCGACTTATACTTAGACTTGTATTCGCTCTCGAGTTCCGCGAGCAGACGCTTTTTTGCGTCCTCGTTGATCTTCGTGACGATGTAGCCCGCGAAGTAGACGACCTTCTCTATTTCTGCGGCAGAAGCGCCAAGTAAGAGCGCCATCCGCGACGGCACCGAGCGCAAGAACCAAATGTGCGCGACGGGAGTGCAGAGCTCAATGTGCCCCATCCGCTCGCGGCGGACGATGGAGCGCGTGATCTCCACGCCGCATTTGTCGCAGACGATACCCTTGTAGCGGATGCCCTTGTATTTGCCGCAGTAGCATTCGTAATCCTTCTCGGGGCCGAAGATCTTCTCGTCGAAGAGCCCGTGCTTCTCGCTCCGCTGGGTACGGTAGTTGATAGTCTCGGGCTTGGTCACTTCGCCGGAAGACCAGGCGAGGATGCGCTCGGGGGAGGCAACGCGGAGCGCGAGCCCGTTCCAGGTCTCGCGAGGAGCAAAAGTTATTCTGCGGGGAAGGAGTGCCATGGTGATGAGGAAAGATTAATAAAAGCTCACTCCGCTTCTGGTGGGAGATTCAGCGGCTCGACCTCAAGCGCAAGGCCACGGATCTGGTTAGTCAGCACGCCGAAGGAGGCGGGCGTCCCGGTGTGCGCGATGGGCTCATTCTTCACGATCGCGTCGAAAGCGGCGGATCGGCCCGTGATGTCATCCGATTTTATCGTGAGCACCTCGCGGAGCGTGTAGGCGGCGCCGTAGCCAAGGAGCGCCCACACCTCCATCTCGCCGAAGCGCTGGCCGCCGTTCTGCGCCTTGCCGCCAAGCGGCTGCTGCGTGATGAGAGAATAGGGGCCGATGGAGCGCATGTGGATCTTGTCCTCGACCATGTGATGAAGCTTGAGGATGTACATGTAGCCCACCGCGATCTCCTGCGCGAAAGCCTCGCCCGTGCGGCCGTCATAGAGCTTCATCTTCCCGTTCCTCGCAAAGCCGGCCTTCTCGAGTTCGGCGCGGATCTCGTCCGCGGACGCGCCGGCGAAGGGCGGCACAATCGCCTGATAGCGAAGCGTGTGGGCCGCGAGCCCGAGGTGAAGTTCCAAAATTTGACCCAAGTTCATACGGCTCGGGACGCCAAGCGGTGTGAGTATGATGTCGACCGGATTTCCGTTCGCGTCATAAGGCATATCCGCCACCGGAAGCACGCGGCTGATCACACCCTTGGTGCCGTGGCGGCCCGCAAGCTTGTCGCCCACCGAGACGTTGCGCACTTGCGCGACGGTGACGACGATCTTCTTGATGACGCCGGTTTCGAGTTGGTCACCACGCTCACGCGAGAAGATGCGCACCCCGATGACGCGGCCCTTCTTGCCGCCCTCCATCCGCAAGCTCGTATCCTTCACGTCCTTGGCCTTGTCGCCGAAGATGGAACGCAAAAGGCGCTCTTCGGGCGTAAGCTGCGTCTCCCCTTTGGGGGTCACTTTGCCGACCAGGATATCGCCCGGGCGGACCTCCGCGCCGATGCGGATGACCCCTTCTTCGTCCAGATTCTTGAGGCGCATCTCGCCCACATTGGGGATGTCGTGAGTCGTGACCTCGGGGCCGAGCTTGGTATCGCGGACGACACAATCGAAATCTTCGATATGCACGGTCGTAAATTTCGCTTCCTCGACGAGACGCTCGGAGATGATGATGGCATCCTCGTAGTTGGCGCCGCTCCAGCTCATGAAGGCGATGCGTACGTTCTGCCCGAGCGCCATCTGGCCACCCTCGGTGGAAGAGTTGTCGGCAAGTACCTGCCCCCTCTTCACCTTCTCCCCGAGCCGCACCGAGGGCCGTTGCATGAAGGCCGAGTTCTGGTTGGTCTGAGTCAGGCCCTGGAGCTGATAGTTTTTCTTTTTAGTATCTTTATTGGTGACAACGATGCGGCGTGCGTCCACATACGTCACCTCACCCGCCTCTTCCGCGAGCACCAGGCGGCCGGTGTTCTTGGCGGCGTGCGCCTCGATGCCGGTTGCGACCAGCGGGACTTCGGGTATAAGCATCGGGGTCGCCTGCTTCTGCATGTTGCTACCCATGAGCGCACGATTCGCGTCGTCGTGGTCCACGAAGGGGATCATGTTCGTCGCGATGGAGAACATCTGGTAAGTCGAGGTATCGATAAGGGTCACCTCCTCCCGCGGCACGATGACGGGTTCGCCGGCGTGGCGCGCCTCAACCATCTCCTCCTTGATGCGGCCGTGCTCGTCAAGGGCGGTGGCAGCGTGCGCAATGGTCTCCGGCTCTTCGTCAAGTGCATTGAGGTACACAACTTCCTCGGTTGACTTCGCGTTCTTCACGCGGACGTAAGGCGTCTCAACGACGCCGAAGTCATTCGTGCGCGCGTGGACTGCCATATGGAGAATAAGCCCAATGTTCTGTCCCTCGGGCGTATGGATCGGGCAAAGGCGCCCATAGTGAGAGGGGTGCACGTCGCGCACCTCGAAGCCTGCGCGCTCGCGGGTCAAGCCGCCGGGGCCCAGGGCCGAGAAGAGTCGCATGTGTTCGAGCTCGGCGAGAATATTCTGCTGATCCATAAACTGCGAGAGCTGATTGGCAGTGAAGAATTCGCGCACGGAGGCCTGAAAGGGGCGCGGATTGACGAGCGCCATCGGGAGCGTGGTCTCGCTCTCGATAGTGCTCATACGGTCCTGAATGTTGCGCTTCATGCGCGACATACCGACGCGCATCCGGGCCTGGAGGAGCTCGCCGACGAAGCGGACGCGGCGGAAGCCGAGATGGTCGATGTCGTCGGGGCGGGCGTTGGGGTCTTCGTTGAGGCGCGTGATCTCGCTTATGATGCGGACGAAATCCGGGAGCGCGAGTACCCGCTTCTCGAGCGCCCTCTCCCCAAGTAAAGCGCCGAAACGCGCGTTAAGGCGGTGGCGCCCGACCTTGGAGAGATCGTAGCGTTCGGGCAGGAAGAGCGATTGCACGAAGTTCTTCGCGTTCTCGGGGGTCGCGAGGTCGCCGTCGCGCATACGCCGATGGATCTCGACATACGCTTCCTCCACCGACTTCGCCTCGTCGTGCGCAAGCGTCGCCTTAATGGCGGCGAGCGCGGGCGGGTCCTTCGCGAAGTGTTTCGCGATCGCCTCGCCAACCCCGGCGCCGAAGACCGTGAGGAGGTTGGTGATCGGGAACTTGCGCTTGCGATCAATTTTCACAAAAATGGCGCCGTCCGCTTCAGAATCTATCTCTATCCAGACACCGCGCGCGGGCAGGATCTTCGCACCGAAGTACGCCTTACCGCGGATAAGCTCCGAGGCGAAAAAGACGCCGAAGGAGCGAGCAATCTGGGGCACGATGGCGCGCTCGACGCCTGAAACGATGAAGGAACCGTGGGGCGTCATGATGGGCACGTCGGCAAGGAAAAGCTCTTGCCGCTTCTCGCTGCCGAAGGTCTTGTTGACGAGCTTGAGGGTCACCTTGAGCGGCGCCTCGTAGGTGCGCATGTTCTCGCGCGCGAACTGCTCATCGTACTTTGTCTCTCCTATTTCAAAATCTTCAAATCGCAGCTCAAACTTCTTCCCTGAATAGTCCGAGATAGGCGAGAATTCCTTGAGAAGCTCGGCGACTCCCTCCTTAAGAAGCCAGGTAAAGGATTCGCGCTGGTGCGAAACCAGGTCCGGGAAGGGCACGGAGGGGGCACGAAATGCACCGAATGTCTTCTGCTCGAGCTTGGTATGCATGTGCGGCGGCAGTAAAGTAATAAATCGGGAATATACAAATACGAACGCACGGACAGAAATCCGCTATCGCTTCGCGCTTCTCAATCGCCCGTATGTGTGCTGTCGCCCCGCCCTCCATGACTCACTCGTATCTTGTCTTCGTTAGACTACTCCTGAGCCGATTCCGCGTCAAGGGGGTTGTGGGGATAAAGAAAAGCCCGTCCGCCAGCTGGCGGACGGGCTTGTGGCGCGGCGTTGTCCGCCCTACGCATGCACAGGCCGCGGGGCGTGGGCTCTGCCGGCTGTTTTTTGCGCCTGTCGATCATAGGCTTCGGCTCGCGTTCTCCAGTAGCGCCCGCGGGGCGTAAGCGCGTATTCCGGGACTTGGAACCGCCACCAGAGGCAGCGCGTAAACTGGCCAGGGCGAGTCCGGAACTCGAGGCTCCCGGTGCGATAGAGGAAATCCAGGTACCTTCCTGTCCAGTAGAGACTCGGCTGGAAGAAGTAATCGGCGCCTTTCGGGAAGTTATCCGCGAACCACGAAGGTCGCTCCGCCGTCGTACGCTCGAGATAAAGCTCTTTGAGCTTTGTAAGAATCTCGGTCGGGGAGAGCCAGCTTTCTCTCTCGAGAACGGTAAGGATATCCAAGATGTAGTTCACCCGTGCCATCGGCACCTCCTAAGAACATTCAACGCCATGTTACTCCGTCCTCGACATTTTGTCTAGCTTTCACTTCCCCTTGCGCCAGGCGGTTATTTTTGCCTGGTGGCCGGTGCGTAGCACGCGAGGCACGCGGTACTTCTTTTTTTTATACAAAATAGTTTCGGGGCGAGTGTAGACCTTATGCGAGGCGACCCGACGCTCTTCGATAGAAGCGTCCTTGCCGAGCACTCCGGGCAATCGACGCGTGACAGCGTCCACGATCGCGAGTGCCGGGAGCTCGCCGCCCGTGTAGACCGCCTGCCCCACAGCAAATGTCTTCACGGGGCCGAGCGTCTTGAGGATCGCCTTGGCGCGTTCGTCGACTCCCTCGTAGCGGCCGCAGACAAGGATGATATCGCTATACTTTTTTGCGAGCGCATCGGCGTCTTTATTAGTAAATTGCTTCGCCGCGGGCGAGAACCAGATGATCGTGGGGTTTTTAGTGCCTCGCAGAGCTCGGGACGTCGCCCGTATGACGGGCTCCGCGCCCATCACCATCCCGGGTCCGCCGCCATAGGGGCGTTCATCTGCCTTACCCCATTTGTTGGCGACGAAATCACGCGGATTCTGGTATGCGACCTTGATCTTTTTCTGCCGCCGCGCGCGGCCGATGATGGACGCGCTCAAATATGCTTCGCAAGCTTCGGGAAACAACGTAATCAAGTGAAATTTCATATATAAAGTGAGTGAGGATTCCCGAAATTCAGACAGTGAAGCCAAGTGCAGTCCGCGGAACGCTGTCTGAATTTTGGGATCCGAACGATTACGGAAGCTCGTCGACGGCTTGGTCGACGGTTTTAAATTCGGCTTCACGCTTGCCGCCCACCGGCTCGTTTATTTTGAGGTTCACGCGCGCATTGCCCTTCATCCCAACGACCCGGAGCAGAATCCGAAGCGCCTCCGCAGTCTTGCCGCTCTTACCGATAATCTTGCCCATGTCGTCCGGATGGACGGTGAGCGTGAGCAAGACTCCCATCTGGTCGATGACGCGCGTGGCGACCACCGCCTCGGGGTGCTCCACCAGGCGCTTCACGACATATTCAAGAAATTCCTGATCCGGTTCCATAGGGCGATTCTAACACCCGCAGCCTAAACGGCTGTGGGTGCCGCTTCGGCGATGACTTCTTCCTTTCCGCCGGAAGCGGACCCGCCTTCGGCAGGTTTGGGCGGTGTCTTCTTGGGCAGCACGTTTATCTTCTTCCCCTCTATAATTCCCTTGCTGATAAGAAGGTTGTGGATGGAGGCGGTCGGTTGCGCGCCCACCCCGATCCAGTATTTGACCCGCTCGGCATCGAGCGAGAGCGCTTTGCTTTTCGGGTTATAGGTGCCGAGCTGCTCGGTGATCCTGCCGGACTTCGCGGCGCGCTCCTTCTCAAGAAGCACAATGCGAAACGCCGGATCATTCGTCCGGCCGATGCGCTGGTAGCGAATCATCAACATGTGCCGGCGACTATAGCAGAAGCCGCTCAATTTTGCTAGAGTGGAGGAAATGGGAGCCGAAAAGGTGTACGAGGGCCCGATCACGATGACCAGGAGGGGCGTCGGCTTTTTTGCTATTGAAGGCACGGAGGAGGACTTGCTTATCCCAGCGGAGTGGAACGGCCACGCGCTCCATGGCGACATCGTGAAGGTTGCGCAAGCTGGAATGTACCGCGACCCCGCTGGCCGCATGCCGCCACGCACTTCAGGCAAGGTGGTTGCTATCGTCTCGCGCTCACGCGAGACCTTCGTCGGGACCTTGGTTGAAGAAGGAGGGCAGGTGTTGCTCACCCCCGACTACAAGAAGATGTGGGTGCCGCTGGTGATTACAGAGCGGGGCAATGCGCCACTCGGATACAAAGTGCTGGTGCGGATGACGGGGTGGGCAGCGGACGCGCCCTACCCCGAGGGCGTACTAGAAGAGGTCATCGGCAAGGCTGGGCTCCATGAGACGGAGATGCGCGCCTTGGCGCTCGGGCAAGGATTCTCACCGGACTTCCCTCCCGCGGTGCTCGCCGCGGCAGAGGAGTTGAAGAGGAACGGCCGCGCCCTGCTTGAGGCGGGCGCGGCCGGCCGGCGGGACTTCCGCACCACGCCAACCCTTACCATCGACCCAGTGGACGCGAAGGACTTCGACGATGCCCTCTCGGTGCGCACACTGGAAGACGGAAAAACAGAGGTGGGCATCCACATCGCTGACGTCTCGTACTTCGTGAAGCCAAAGGACGCAATCGATGACGAGGCGCGCGAACGCGCGACCTCAGTCTATCTCGTGGATCGCACGATCCCGATGCTCCCTGAGGTGCTCTCCAACGACCTCTGCTCGCTCGTGGCGAACGAGGACCGGCTCTCCGTCTCTGCCGTCTTCACGCTTGATCAAGAAGGAAAGATCCTTGACCGATGGTTCGGCGAGACGATCGTCCGTTCCGGAAAGCGCTTCACGTACGAAGAGGCGCAGGGAGTGCTTAATGGCGGCAACGGGCCGATGCATGCGGAGCTCGCGCTCTTGCTCACCCTTTCAAAAAAAATTCGTGCGCGCCGGCAGGCCAAGGGCACAATAGAATTTGATACGGCGGAGGTGAAAGTGGACCTCGATCCAGAGGGTAGGCCCACCGCGATCCGACTCAAGGAGCGCCAGGACACGAATCTCCTGATTGAAGACTTTATGCTCATAGCGAACGAGGCGGTCGCCGAGCACCTCTCAAAGCTCACCGACAAAAGCGGACCGACATTCGCCTCGCTCTATCGCATCCACGATACGCCGGACGCCGACAGAATCGAGAATCTTGCGCAATTTCTCCGCGTCCTGGGCTACGATTTGAAGTCAACTGCTGGGCGCGTCACGGGCGCCGAACTCAATCGTCTCTTAGAGAAGGTGAAGGGCACCCCCGAGGAATATCTTATCAAGACCGCGACGCTGCGCTCAATGTCGAAGGCGATTTACGCTACCAAGAACATCGGGCATTTCGGGCTCGCGTTTGAGTTCTATACCCACTTCACTTCCCCGATCCGGCGCTATCCCGATCTCATCATCCATCGTTTGATCAAAGCGCATGCTGGTGGCCAGAAAGTCTCACTAAAGGAGATGAGTGACTTCGACGCGCTCGCGATCCACTGCTCCGAGCGCGAGGTAGGTGCCACGGATGCGGAACGTGACAGCATCAAGATGAAACAAGTGGAGTTCCTCGCCGGGCGGATTGGGCAAGAATTCGATGCCGTCATCTCGGGCGTCACTGATCGTGGTTTATATATAGAAGAAAAAGAAACGCATGCCGACGGCATGATCGCTATCCGCACTGTCGGAGAGGATTACTTCGACTACGACGAAAAGCACTACCGACTCGTCGGCCGCCGCACCAAAAAAGTATTTCAGCTCGGCGACCCCATCCACGTGAAGCTCATCGCCGCCCGCATCCCGGAGCGAGAACTCGATTTTGAACCAGCAACATAAACCCCCGTGCAGCCGTCAGCGTTTCGAAGAACTTTGGTGCGGTAAGAACTACCTTGATTGACTCAATATTTTCTTCCAACGATAATGCGTGGGGTCGGGATCGTTCTTTGATTCCGGAGCGAACTCATATATATTGGTTTCCGATTGTTTTACCGCCCGCGCTGGACTATAGAGTGCATATTTTGTATCGCGCAGTTCAGGGGAGTGAAGGTACGTCATCATCGGATCGGCATGAGATGCGCCGTATATAAAAAGGATTGGTCCGTCGAAACGTCTCGCGCGAGTCAACTTGTCTATCCCGCGCGCAACCGAGACGTTTCGATAATCAAGGAAATCGAAGGGGATCGTATACGGCGAGGACGACCCTGATGCAGAACTCAAGACCGAAGGAGCAAGCGGCGCGGTCGCTGCGAGCCCAGCTACACCGGCAAGAAATTGTCTGCGGCTCGGCTTGGGAACTAATTCCGGATTCTTCTCTACGAAATCTGGTTGGTGTTTTTCAAAGCGGCGGCGTTCATCAGTCTTTAATTGATTCCACGCGAGAGTTCCAGCGCTCGCTCCCACTGCAGTTGCCCACACGCCGAGCAGACCGATATCAAAGGCGCCCAGATCCTCCGAGAGCCGGTCATGGCCCCCCGCCCACTCGAGAATAAGTTCTCGGTCTTTATCGGCTCCCGAGTGGGGGTCGATCGTTATCACCAGCTTCTGATGTTTTTTCGCTAACTGTTCCATCTCTCGAAAAAAAACAATTGGTGGATTATCGAGAATAGATTTATGAACCCATCCCTCGGCTTCTCCTTCCGTAGAACCCGCGGTGTGCAGTCGATCTTTTACTTTTTGGAGAAATTCCAAGTCATACACTCCAGCGATTTCAGGCGCGCCTTCGAGAACAACCGCGCCGGCAGAAGCAATTGCCTCTTCGATACGCTTTCTCTGGAAGAGAAGCGTTTCGGGAGTATGAACGACGCCAAGGAAATGAATTGGTTGGTCGTTGATTTCGCCTGTGCGTTCCTTCAGTGGGAAACTCTCCTGTCCCCATGCTTTGAGCTCGAGATCGTGAGGTGAGACTCCGGCGCTGTTTTGCATCTGACCGTATTGAACTGCCGTGTCAGCATCGAGGCGTGCTGACTCTTCATCGACCTGGCGGGCGATCGCTACTAAAGGGGATTCGGCATTCTGCTCGAATTTCGAAACATGCCAATTTCGTTGTCTTTCCATCATATTACTTCGCGACCTGTACCGCTTCGTCGAACTTGACGGAGAGGAGCTTGCTGATGCCGTCGCCGCCCATGGTGATGCCGTAGAGGATGCCGGCGCGGCTCATCGTCTCGCGGTTGTGCGTGATCACGATGAGCTGGGATTTCTTGGCGAGCCCCTCGAGCATATCGCCGTAGCGGCGGCTGTTCGCCTCGTCAAGCGCGGCGTCGGTTTCATCCAATATCAAAAACGGTGGTGGGTTCACTTGCGACATCGCAAAAATGAGTGCGATCGAGGTCAAGGCCCGCTCGCCGCCCGAGAGCTGCATTATGGATTGCACTTTCTTCCTCGGCAGGTGGACCGAGATCTCGATGCCCGGGCGTTGCTTCTCTTTTGGTAGTTCGTCGTTAGACTCTTCAGCATCTCCGAGGTCGTCGACCTCGTCGACTTCGGGCTCTTCGAGCGTGAGACGGGCGCCGCCCCCGCCAAACATCAAGGCAAAATATTCGCCGAAAGAGGCGTTCACCTTCGCGAGGCCGTCCGCGAAGTTCTTCGCGAGTTCGGCATCAAGATCCTCAACAAGGGAGCGCAGCCCCGCCGCGGACTTCGCGAGGTCGTCGAGCTCGCGGGAAAGAAATTCTTCGCGTTTCGCGACCTCCTCATGCTCGCGGCGGATGTCGTCCCCCGCGCCGCCCGCCTCCTCGAGTCGGATCTTGAGCCGTTCCTGCTGGCGCTTCCTATCCTCTTGCATCTTCCGCTCCTCCGCAGGCGGCGAAGAAAGTGGCAGATACGAGAGGGCTTCGCGGCCTGCTGCGCTAAGCGCCTCGGCCTTATCGCGCTCTAGCTCCTCGGCGAGGAGTGTGAGTTCGCGGCCGCGCGTCTCAAACGCCGTGATCTCGTTCTCCGCCTTCGCTTTGCCTTGTGCAAAATCCAGAATGCGGCGGCGCAGCTCCCTGCCTGCTTCATCATGCGCGGTCAGTGCCTCCCGCGAGCGCATGAGAGAGCTCTTCGCCTTTTCCTCCTGTTTCGCGAGCTCCGCGTCCTTGGAGAGGAAGTCCGTGCGTTCGTTCTCGAGTGCGTAGACTGCGCGCTCCTCGTCTGCGAGGAGATCATCGCCGGGGGCGGCGAAGCGTTCGACGAAAGCGCGAACGGCGCTTCGGACCGCGGCGAGTGCCGCGGCGATTCCGTCTGGCGTGGTCGCACTCCTCGACTGCTTCTCCACTTCATCGCGCAGCGTCGCGAGGTCCTCGCGCGGCACTTTGGCATACGGCTCGCGCGCGACCTCCGCGCTCCGGCGCTTCGCAGCCGCGAGGCCGCCCTCTACTCTCCCCAGCTCGCGCGCGAGCTTCGCGCGCTCGGTCGCGGCGTGTTCGATCTCGCTCTCGAGAGTCCGCACCACAGCAAGGCGCTTGCCGCCCTCGGCGTCGGTGGTCGCCCGCTCCTCGATGCCCGCGAGTTCGCGCGAGACCGCAGCGAGACGCTCCGCCGCTGTCGCCTTCGCGCTTGCGGCTTTTTCTTTCTCACGCGCAAGGTACGCATCTTCTATCGCAAAGTAGGTCTGGCAGATTGCGATGAGATTTTTCCGGAGCTCGTCTGCGCGCTCGAGCTTGGCCACCTGAGTCGCGAGGAATTTAAGATGAGGCGCGAGCTCGCGCCGGAGTGAATTGACCTGACCGATATTCTCTTCGGTCTTATCCAGCTTCCGCAGCGCTTCCTGCTTTTTGAACTCGTAGAGGGTTAGCCCGAGCGCGTTCTCGAGCATCTCGCGGCGCTCGCGTGGATTCGCAATCAATATGCGATCGGCTTCGCCCTGGGAAATGATGTGGTGGCCCGTCTCGCCGATGTTGCCGCCCGAGAGGAGCTCCTCGACATCGCGAAGCCGCACGCGCGAGCCATTGATGGAATAATCGCTCGCCCCGTCGCGGAAGACTTCGCGTGCGATGGATATCTCATCAAAATCTATTTTGAAAGCGCGGTGTCCGCCAGCTGGCGGATTATCGAAGACGACCGCGACCGCCGCGCGATTCGCCCGCGGCAGCGTGTGCGTACCGGAGAATATGAGGTCCTCCGCGCGCTTGCCGCGCATCGACTTCATCGACTGCTCGCCGAGCGCAAAGCGGAACGCCTCGGCGACGTTACTCTTACCCGATCCATTCGGCCCCACGATCGCGGTCACTGCGGAGGAGAAGTCCAAGACTGTTTTCTTGGCGAAAGATTTGAACCCAGCGATTTCAAGCCGCTTCAGCATACCTAGAGTATACCGTGCCTACGACGTCTGGCTTGCAGTCGTAAGAAATATTTTTTCGAGCTCGAAGCCCTTCGCGAGCTCCGCGGCACCTTTTGTCAAGGCGATCTCGCCCTGCTGGAGCACGTACGCGCGGTCCGCGATCCCGAGTACCGATTTAATACTGTGCTCGACCACCAGAATCGCGATGTGCCGGAGGGTGTTGATTTCCTTAATGAGCGCGAATACCTCCTTGACGATCTTGGGCGAGAGGCCGAGTGAGGGCTCGTCAAGGAGAAGCACGCGCGGGTCGGCGACGAGCCCTCGCGCGATCGTGAGCATCTGTTGTTGGCCGCCCGAGAGCAATCCCGCTTTCGCCAAGAGCTTCTCGCGGAGCGCGGGGAATATCTTGAGCACCTCTTCGATATTCTTCGAGGCATCGGCGCGATTGGGGAGCGCGTAGCCGCCAAGCTCGAGGTTCTCGAGCACGGTGAGGTGCTTGAAAACTTGGCGACCCTGCGGGACGTACGCGATGCCGCGCCGGACCATCTCGTAGGGCACGGGAGCAATGCGCTCTTCGTGGAAATGCACGGAGCCGTGCGCAAGCGGCACAAGGCCGAAGAGTGCCTTCAGTATCGTCGACTTCCCCGCCCCGTTGGGGCCCATCAAGGCGACGATCTCGCCCTCGTCAATCTCTACCGATGCGTTCTTCAGCGCTTGCACGCCGCCGTAGAAGACGTTTGCATCGTTGAGTTTAAGCAGCGTTTCTTTCATTACAAGAAATTATAGCAACTCGAGAAACTCCTCGATATGGCTATACGAGAACGCTATGGAAGCTGGTCTCTTGCGGATCAAGTGCGCGGATAATTGCTCGACTCTTTCCCTCCTCAAGGCACAACGCAATAACCTCGCGGGCGTTTGCGAGAGCTTGGTCAAGCGTCTTGCCCTGGGTAACACAGCCGGGGAGGAGCGGGCACTGCACGATATAGAAATTATCCTCCCCTTTCGTGACAAGGGCCGGGTATTGCTGCGCTTTATGCCTCATACTTTTTCGGGTCGCCTTTTTCATGTGTTCCAGTATACCATGTCTGTTTTGCGCTTTATTTCCCCAGATACGCCTCGATGACGGCGTGTTCTGCGAGCACCTTCTCCGGCGTCCCCTCTGCAATCACTTTCCCGCTATCGAGGACATAGACCGTGTCCGCAAGCTCGCGGATGATCGCCATGTCGTGCTCGACCAGGATCACCGCCGCGCCGGTATTCTTAAGGTCCATAAGGACGTGGGAGATGGTCTTGCGCATCTCGCTAAAGAGCCCGGCGAAGGGCTCGTCGAAGAAATATATCTTCGCTTGCATCGAGACCGCACGCGCGATCTCGAGGAGCTTCCTCTGGCCGTAGGAGAGCTTCTCGGCGTTTTCATGCCGCTTCTCGAAGAGGCCGACCTTTTTTAAAATGTCTTCGGCGGCGTCGAGATGGAGCTTGCCGTGCCGCTCGAAGAGGGCGCCCCAGACGTTGCGCTCGGTCAAGACGAGCAAGATATTGTCGAGCACGCTTACCTGCTCAATCAAGCGCACGCTCTGGAAGGTGCGCGTGATCCCGTAGGTCGCGATCTCGGAGGCGCGAATCTTTCTCAACTCCACCGAGTCGCTCACCACGAGCGCGCCGCCGTCAACAGGCAGCAAGCCGGTGACGGTATTGATGAGGGTCGTCTTGCCCGATCCGTTCGGGCCCACGAGGGCCGTAATCTTCCCCGCCTCAAAGGCGAGGTTGAGGTGATCGACAGCCGCCACTCCGCCGAACTTCTTCACCAAGTTTTTTGTTTGTAGTAATGGCATGTTACTCAACAACAACATACGAGGAACTGGAAACTTGCCGCAATTCAACAGCTTGCGTAACAACGTGATTGGTTTCGTCAAAACTGATCACGCCCGAGTAACCAGAATATTTTTTTATGGCTTTAAGATACGCGATAACTTGCTCTGATGTCTGGGCTCCAGACTTGATGGCCTGCAATACAAGTGTCGTCGCGTCGTACGTCGTTGCGCCGGTGATTGCCGCAGGCTCAACGCCAAAACGCTTCTTATACTTCTGATTAAACTCGGCTGTGCGGGAGTAATCCTGCCACGAGGGATAAAATATCCCATTTAAATTGGTGCGCGCTGCGGTATCGGCGCTTATCGACGTCACCGCGCTGGTGGGCATGAAAAGAGGTGCTTTGCTTGCAAGTTGTTTGTACTGATTAACGAATGCTTCACCTGTCTGACTCGTAGCCATGAGCGCATAGATCGCGTCCACGCCGAGTGTCTTTATCTTAAGAAGGTCGGTACGATAATCGGTGGAATCTTGGGGTGGGTTTGATTCAAATACAATAGTTACTGATGGATAGTCGTGGGTGATTTCGTCCTTGATTATTGCTTCAAGACCAATAGACCACGCATTGTTGGAGGAAATCAGGGCTATTTTATTAAGACTGTGTTTTACCATGTAGGCGAGAACTGCTCGTACTTGTCCACGCTCACTTGGAGTCATACTGAAATAGTAAGGCGACTGGAAGGACTCGCCTTCTCCGGTCATCCACGGCGAAATGAAGACGGTGTGGTCAGTTGTGGCGATCGGCACGACTACTTGGGAAAATTCAGCCCATTCTGGACCGAGAACAACCTTGACTCCGTCAATCTCTGAAAGTTTTTTTGCTGCAGAGGCAGTAGTTGTCAGGTCCGAGTGGAAGTCTTCAATGGGATACTGGCTGGGATTAAGACCAGCATCCTCAAGCGCCATAATAAACCCGTTGCGGGACGTCTCTCCGGCAAAGGCCGCGTAGCTTGAAAGGGCGAAAAGTCCACCGATCTTGATCGGCTCACCAGTTACCTCTTTGGGCTTTTGTCCTAGAACGAAATAACCAGCAACGATGACCACGAGAATGACGAGACCGATCCAGAGGTTTTTCATAGGTTTACCGGTACGAATCCCGAACCGCCAAAGATTTTGAGGAGCGGTTGCTTGTTTGCCGGATAGTTGTTTTGGCTAAAGTCGATGTGGCCCGAGGCGCCGTTATAGTCGTTGATCTTATGGAGCCCCGCGACTATTGAAGCGCTGTCTGTCTTGCCGCCGCTGTTTTCTATCGCTTGCTTAAGCACATAGACCGCATCGTACGCCGTATCCGCATAAGTTCCTGGCTGCCGTCTGTACGTCCCAACGTATGTGTCGATAAACGCCTGTGTCGGATCGGAGAACACGAACACCGTCACGCCCGTCAATAGCTCCTTTGGAATATTCCCTTGCTGATAGCCGTCGATGTAGTGGTAGTCGCCGAGCACCTTGGCATCGATGCCGAGCGCCGCCTTTTTCTTCAAGAATGCAACTGAATCACCGAAATTGAGAGCGGTGATGATACTGTCGGCCTTCGCGGCTTTGATTGTCGCGAGGTCGGTCTGGAGATCGTTGTTATCAAACTGCGGCACTATCACTTCCTTGACGAGCGTCTTGCCGCTCGCGGCAATCGATTTCTTGAACGTGTTGAGATGAGCTTGGCCCCAGAGATTATTCACTGACATGATCGCGACTTTGCTACCCGGTGTCTTTTTGAGGAACGCGGTAATCGCGCGCTCATTGATCGCGACCGGCGAGTGCGTCACGAAGAGATACGGGCTCGTTTTCTCAAGCGTGTCAGGCAACGTTGAGGGCGTGACTAAGACGACGCCGTCTTTGTCGACTACGGGCTCCACCGCGTTCGCGAGGAAATCCCAAGTACCGCCAATAAGAGCGGTAGCCTTATCTACAGAGATTAACTTCTCCACCGCGCTCACGCTCTGCGTTGCATCGGTGTGGTCGTCCTCAATGATCAGCGCAAGAGGCCTACCGGCAATGCCACCCGATTTATTGATCTCCCCAGCCGCAAGCTCGATACCACTCTTCTCGTTCTCGCCGGCAATAGCTGCAATACCGGTGAGCGGTATCGCGACACCAATCTTGATCGGCTCACCAGTTACTTCTTTAGGCTTTTGTCCGAGGACGAAGTAGCCGACGATGACGACCGCGACAACAATGAGGGCAATCCAGAGGTTTTTCATAGCAAGTTAATCAGTATCGCCAATTATACCGTAAATATTCCTAATTCGCAAGAACTACTTGCCCATTCTTGAGTTTGCCAAAGTAGATATTGGGGACGCGCAGGCCGACACCATCAAAGCTCACATCGCCATCAGCCCCAGTGAAGTGCACGGTTTTCATATTTTGCACCCATTTTGTTTGACTTCGGTCGTAGGTCAAAGCCAGCAGCATGAACGAGTTATAGCCCATATCAGATCCAAATGGAGCGGCGTTCTTATACTTCGCTTGGTACGCCTGCCTGAATGCATCAGTAAAATCGTTTTTCGAGAGCGCGATAATCGTCCCGTTGAGCTGTTGGAGCGAGTTACCAAAGACTTGCTGATAGTCGGCGATGCCGGACTCGATACTTTGGTCAAAGGCCAGCTGGGGTAAATGTCCACTGAAGTCTTTGATGATCTCACGAGTTGTCAGTGCGCCGCTCGGCGGGTCGGCGTAGAATACGATGACATCAGGGTTGTCCGCCTTCACTTTCAGGGCGACCGAGCGGAAGGCGACCGGATCCGACGCGAGATCTTCCTTCAGGACGCCGATGCCGAAACCATCCACAAAACCGGCATAGAAGTTCTGATACACCGACGTATTATTGCTCACGACAACCACGGGTCTTTTATAGCCAAGCTCCTTGAGATACTGGCCGAGCGCTTTTTGGATCGGCCGTGCGGCCGGTAATACTTGCACGATGTTGTCGTCCTCAGCGGGGATGCTTTGTTCAAAACCGAGCGCGACCGGCTTGCCTTCTTTTCGTAAATCATTCGCGATCGCGTCGATGGTGAAGGAAGAAAGTACGGCGTATGCGTCGACCTTATCGACACTTTTCAGTTTCGCATATGCAGCAACACCCTTCTGCGCGTTGAATCCATCGTCTTCTGTGATGTCGGCGAATTGCAGCTGGTGGCTCTTGTTCCACTCTCCACGCGCGAGCTCGAAGCCGTTGACGTATCCCTCTCCCGCGGCGGCGTAATCGCCAGTGGTGCCGGCAATCACGCCGAGCGTGACCGTGCCGGCATTATGCGCAGGGTTTTTTAATACGAAGTAGCCGATGCCGACTGCCGCAACGATTATAATGACGAACCAGAAAGACTTCATGCTCACTTGCCCATCTCGACGGATTGACCGTTCACGATATGGAACACACGTTCGACGCGTTCGGAGAACTGAGAGCCGTTCATGTTTACCGAAGTCCCGAAGCTGGTGATTTGTACGTGAGTAAGTGCATCGCGGAGGGGGATTCCCTGGCGCGCCGC
>JACQBN010000004.1 GCA_016194455.1 Candidatus Kaiserbacteria bacterium
ATCGACAAGTGAATCCCACGAGAGTCCCGCGTCAGCGGAAATAGTAACTTCGGTGCCTGTTATCGCGACCGTGAGCTCTTTCATGGAAAGACGAACGAAGGCGGCCAAGACTCCGGAATCCGGTGCGCAGAGGTTGGAGCCATCGCCCAGAGGGATGAGCGGAAGGTTCTCCTTTTTCGCGAACGAGACGGCACGCACGATATCGTCTTCATCGTTAACCGAAAGCAAAAACCGCGCGGGTCCTCCCGTGCGGAATGTGGTCAGTTTCGAGAGCGGAATGTTCTCCTCGATATCCATTGAGTCGCGAGCGGCAGAGGCGCACGTGCCACTGGGCCGTTATCCGCATTCTACGACCGACGGGTGCGAGCTCCAAGCAAAAATCTATGTGAGTGCTACCGCCGGCCGCAGGATGCGGGCAATGATAGCACTGTACCCCGTGAGATAGAAACCTACAATATTCTTTATTCGCAGAAAAACCTTAAAGGCACAGTGAGGGAAAACTCCCGGAATAAAGCTCTATCTCATGGGGTGTACGGCTTCAGAAGACCGGAGGCAACTCCCGAAAACACCCCGTTGTAGATTTTGTTTCTGGAGAGGGTGCGCCCACCGGGCGCACTACGTACATGGCGCCATTCATCCCCGCGGCAAGCCGCGGGGATGAATGGCGTCCGCCAGTAAACCACAGAAAAACTCTCACAATAAAGGCTTATCTCACGGGGTGTACGGCTTCGTAAGACCTGAGGCAACTCCCTGAAAACACCCCGTTGTAGATTTTGGCGAAGCGTTTACGGCATTATGCCCACAAAATGAGGGGCGGATGGGCTTTTGAAAGGTTCCGTTCCTGTCCAAACGCGCCGCCACAGGCGGCATCGCCAAAATTCACAACCGGGAAACGAAAAACTCCCGTAAGGGAGTTTTTCGCAGATTTTCCCAGAGCTAGCAATTGCTAGCACTCACACCTCCAAGGTAGCACGAAAAACCACGGCACGCAACGCTCACGGGAGCTTCCCCGCCCGTATCTGATCGATAAAGCCTTGGCCTTGTGCTTGGAATGAAGAGTTGAGCTCAATCGCTTTCTGAAGTTCGGCGATGGCGTCCACCTTGTCGCCCGACTGCAGATACCCCGCGGCCAGATTCACATGAGCGTTGTAGTCTCCGGGACCGGCGTCAACGCGAGCTTTGAGGATCGAAAGAACGCTCTGGTAATCCCTTGCCGCAAGATACGCCGCAAGAATGGTGTTGTCATCCGGGGTCATGGTACCGAAGCGCGGGAGAAGCAAGGACGAGGCGAGCGAGCGGTCGCCGGCGCGAATGGCGCCGGCGGCATACATGAGGCGGGCGGTGTCGAACGCAGGCGCGAGATCATACGCTTGTTTGAACCACGCGAGCGCCGCATCAAGGTTCCCCGCATTCGCCTCGAGAGAACCCAGGTCAAAGAGTATCTGCTGCTTGTCGGGGGAAAGCGTGTGCGCTGCAAGAAGCTCCCTGCGCGCATCATCAATCTTTCCCACCTGCATGAGGTACGTCCCGAAAAACTCGCGGATGCGGGCATCGTTCGGCGTCGCTGCCGCCTGCGCCGCCATCTCGCTTTCCGCAAATGCCGCGACCGCCGACTGGAAGGCCTGATCGCCCGCAGTGAGGCGCTTCACTTGGAACGCGAACTGCGTGAGCTGCTCGTGGACTTCTTGAAGGCCCAAGCCCCTATTCCCCGCACTTCTGACGGCTTTCTTGAAATAGTCGAAATTCGCCTGTGCCCCTTCGGGGTGCGATGTGATGCCCTGGATGATGTCTGACGCTGTCGCGATGCCCGGAACGTTCACGAAGTACAGCACGACCGCCATGACAACGACGATAGCAGGGGTGGCGATCGCGGATAATTCGGGAGAAAGCGGCGCATGCCACACACTGGACTTCACCGCAGGAGCAGGCGCTCCCGCGTGTGGCATCGGAGATGCACGCTGCGCTGCCTGCGAGCGATAGGCGATGTAGGCGAGTACGGTGAAAAAGAGGACATAGCTCATGAGGTTGTCGAAGACGAACATGTCGTGGAAGGCATAGGCGCCGAGGAGTCCCGTAAAGAGGCCCTGCTCGATCGCGCTAAAGACTCCGCCCGGCCGGAAGAGATACCACAGCGCCGTCGCAAAGAGCGAGAGGTAGAGTAGAAACCCGACCGCACCGCCGGCGACGAGCCAGTCGATGAATTCGTTGTGCGCCCGATCAAACCACGGCTCCTGCGCATACAAAGACGGCTGGTAGTACTTGTTGAAGATGTAGTTGAAACTCTCCTGCCCCCAGCCGATGAGCGCGGTCTTCGGGCTTTCAACAAATCCTTTCCATGCCATGCCCCAGATCGTGAAGCGCGTCGAACCTTCGGAAAGCGAGATCCCCGCGATTCTGGTCAAAACCTCATTCCCCTGCACGAAGGAGGTGTTCTTGAGGAAGAAAAAACCGCCCACCACGATAAGAATGGTAACAATCGCACCGATCCCCCACGCGCGCAGATTCTTGTTCCCTTTGGAAAACAGCAGAAAGATGATGCCCGCGATGAGTAAGCCGCCGACAAGCCCGAGGATCGTGCCCCTCGTTGCCGTGTAGAAGATGATGATGAGCTCGAGGATAAGCGCGATTGCATAGAAAAGCGCGGCGCTCCGCGATTTCGCGGTCTGCCCCCTTCCCCACCACACGAAAGCAAGGAGGGTCATGAAAACGCCAAACAGCATGTAGACGGCGAGATACGTCGCATTGCCGAACGTGCCGTCAACGCGGACCCCGCCCTGGTTTATCGGAAACACGCCCATCAGCTGGAGAATCCCGTAGCAAGCCTCAAGGACCGAGACGCCGATCGTCGTGTTCCAGAGGATCTTCCACGGCTTTTCTGACGCGAAAGTGGAAAAAAGAACCGTGAAATAGGCGGCGAGGTGCGCGATGCCGATCCACCCCTCCATGCGCTCGAAGTTCGACCAGAAGCTCTTGTCTGGGTTTGCGCTGAAGATAACCGAGATGCCAATCGACAAGAGAAATGCGCCTACGAGATAGAGAAGCAAAGATTTCTTCGGACGGGCGGAAGGGTCCCGCAGGATGAGGATTAACCACAGGGCAAAGACGATTTCAATGAGGATGCGGAACGCGAAGCCCTTCCCCGTGATGAACGGGAAGTAGAGCGTGTTCGCGACGAAAAGCGGGACAAAAAAGACGAGGAGGATGCCGCCGATGATTCCCCAGCGGAGAAGCGCGTTTGTGTTCATTTTCATCGCACTACTATACCATTTAGGTTATTAAAGTCTGCCTGAGAAACAGCTCGCGGTTCCGTATATCCGCACGATGCCGGTGTCATAGATCGGGTCCGAGCACGCGCTGAAATCAATGCGACTTCCGGAGACCTGCACGCCGGAGCCGAACGTGCCGCCGACCACGTAGCGGATTCGGCGCGCCTCGAAGTATCCGGAAATGTTCCCGCTCCGGAGCGCATCGATATAGCCGGCATTATTCGCAAGCCCCGTAAGGTTGTAAACCGGCATCGACGCATAGAACGCAAAGACGCCGTCCTTCAACTCTCCCGCTGCTTCTCCGGTCTCTGCTTTCGCCGCGAGGAAACGCGCCGCGTCCTCGTGCGGAGAAATCCAATTGGGACCGGCAAAGGAGACATGGGCCCACACAACTGCGATGCACAAAACTGTAAAGAGCGCAGGGAGAAAGATCGAAGAATGTATCCGGAAAAAATCCGTTACGCGCGGGATATACTCGGCAAGCCAGAGCGCCCCAACGAATGACAGAGAGAAGAACGGGAGCGTCCCGTACCATGCGCCGATATCGGAAACGAAAAAAGCGTTATAGAGATACAGCCCGAGCGAAGCGAGAAAAAGCGTTGGGATGAGAATGCCAAGATAGCGGCGCTTTAGAAACTCTCGAAGAAGGTACAGGCCCAGAACCACAACCGAAAGCGCGAAAGTTTTCAGATGCAGGAGATTTTGGAACCATCCGGGCGAAACCGACGGGAACGAGGACTTGAGATGCCCCGAGACAGGCAGGATGCTGCCGCCGTAGTGGAAGTTCATGGAGAAGACGATGAGCAAAACCGCTGCGAGCGGTAAAGAAATGAAGAAGAATGTCCGAGTCATCTTCTGAACCCACGAAACGCGCCACCCCGAGGCATACCCGCTCTTGAAGAAAAGGACAGCATAGAGGCCAAGGACGAGGAAAAAAGCATCGAGCCTGGAAAAGACGATACCGCCGAGAATAAGCCCGAGAAGAAACGCCTGGGTGGGACGGGAATCGATTCCGGCAGACCACGCGTCAGGATTTCGCAGAAAGAAAGCGGCAAAGAGGGACAGGCCCAAGAACAGGAGCGACGACTCCATGCCGTTATTCGTGAGCGAAACGCCGTACGGCGTCATCGCGGCGAGAAGCACGAGCGCCGCGGGCACAGTGCCCGCGGCGCGAGAAAGGACGATGATGCCCGCAAGAAGCACGAGTCCGTTTATGAAGAAGGACCACGCCGGAAGCGCGTGCCCGAAGAGGGGGTAGAGAAGCATGAGAAAAAAGTAATAGCCCGGGTGGACGCCGGTCGTGTGGTCGATTCCCGAGTAGGAAAAGAGGAGACCCGTATCATGGAACTGACGCGCCATTGTGAAATACGTGAAGGAATCTGGCGCGAGGTAGAGGTAGGGGCGCACGAACTCGAACGCGAAGACCGCGAGCACGAGCGCGCCGGCAAAAACAGCAAAAAATATCTTCTCACCAGCGGATAGCGCGGATACGTTTGAGGGCGCGCCCATACTCAGAAAAGAAGTTTTGCGAGCCCGAGAATCCCCTGCTTCCACGGCACCCGATGGGACACGCCGCTTTGATTCCTGAATTCCTCGCGGTGCGCGAGATACCATTCGTAGTTCCTGACGAGCGCTTCCTTGTTGGAGTATTTCGGAGAGAAACCGAGCTGCCGTTCGGCTTTCTCTATGGAAACGAAACTGTCCTCGCTCGCGGTATCGTATACCCACTTATATAAAGGAGAGAGATGCAAGAATTCGAGGATGCGAAGCGCGAGGATGACTGGCGTGCGCGGCAGAGGCACGGTGCGCTTTCCGAAGCCCGCACGGTCGAGAACCGCCTGCCAGTCTTCGCGCATCGTCGTGAATTCTTTTGCGCCGATATTGAACGTACCATTCACTTGTGTTGCCGGCAGGGTCGACGCGGCGTAGATGGCATCGCAGAGGTCCTCGACATCGAGAAGCTGGTAGCGGTTTTTGCCCGAGCCGATCATCGGAAAGTTATGGCCGTCTGCTGCCCAATCGTAAAAGAGCCCGAAAACGCCCAAGCGTTCCGGTCCGATGAATGACTTCGGGCGTATGACAGACACGCAATATCCCTTTGCCCGGAACTCCTCGCACACTTTTTCCGCTTCGATTTTTGCTTCGCCGTAGGGTCCCACCCCCTGCAAGCGGTCAGTTTCGTAGATGGGGTGATGATCGGGAATGCCGTACACAGCCGTGGAAGAAATGTGCACCACCCTCTGCGCTCCGGCCTTGAATGCCTCGGCGAGGACATTCCGCGTTCCTCGGACGTCAGTCGAACGGATGTCATCGGGGCTGTAGAGCGGCAACGCCGCCGCCGCATGAATGACGATATCGATGCCCTCGCACGCTTTCGCAACGGCCGCCGTGTCACGGATATCGCCGGTCACGGCTTCCATCCGAGGCGCTTCAGGATATCCAAACGGCGAGATGTCTAAGGAACGCACCCGCTCCCCTTTTGCGAGAAGATACCGCACTAGATTGATGCCGAGAAACCCCGCACCACCAGTCACCAGATATCGTGCCATAGCTTTAGGAGAACATCCTGCCGTAAAAAACCGAGAGCACAAAAAGGCCCCACAAGCCTATCGCGAGGAGAAGCACGAGGTCACTCCAGAGCTTTGTCTCTGGTTCCTCGGCGACCCCGGCATAGATACCGCGAAGGTACCACAGGATGCCGAACACAACGAAGAGATTAGAAAAGACGAGCGCGGGGTGCGTCGTTCCCAAAACCGAATAGAGGGCGTACGCAACGATGACCAGGACCGCGGAGACTGCCGGAATGACTTCAAGAAACTGCGCGGGGTATGCGCGGATGACTCCGCGCGTGCCGGGGTGGCGTGATTCCGAATACCGTCTGCCGATCGTAACGTATAGCGCGGCAAAAAACGTGGTCAAGAGGAGCCAGCCGGAAATAGGAACGGCGACGACCGCGCCTCCCGCGAGGATACGGATGACAAAAAACGACGACACGACGATGAACTCAAGGACAGGCACGGCGCGCAGCGCGCTCGAATAGGCATACTGGAGCGCGAAGTAGAGGATGAGCCACGGGATGATAGCGGGCACGAAGCTCGCGAAGAACGCTCCGAGAAAAAGAAGCGCGAGCGAAAACAGCGTTCCCTCAAAAACAGAAATTGTGCCGGAAGCGATGGGTCTGAATCGCTTCTTCGGATGTCGTACGTCTTCGGAGCGGTCGAGGATGTCGTTGATGCCGTATCCCGCGCTTGCGGCGAACGAGAACGCAACAGCGGCGAAAATCGCCTGAAGGAAAAGTGAAGTCGTAAAAAATCCCCCAGCGAAAAATAGCGGAGCGAGAATCAGCAGGTTTTTGATCCACTGTTTCGGACGTGCGAGCTTCACGAATTGCCATGCTTTCGAAGCAAAAAGCGCCGAGAATATCCAGACCGCTTCCCACACCATGTCATCGAGCGCGTAGATAAGCCTCACGATAAAGCTCTCTTCTCCATTCATAAGACGCTCAACGTGTATGAACGTGGCGCCGATCTGCTTCGCAAACCAGCCGTCGGTCACAACCTTGTCGCCGATGACGACGCGCGGTGCATCCGGCAGAAGAACGTCGTCCAAGATGCGCGCGCTCGGCTTCTTATGGGGGCTCGCGATCGCTTTGATGCCATAGCGTACGACCAATTCGGGCTCGCGTGTCAGGCCCTTATTCGAGACGAGATAGACCTGCGCGCGCGATGAGAGTTCCGCGAGTGCGTGGGCTTCCTGCGGCAAAAGTACTGCTTCGCCGTCCGGTACCAGCGTGCCATCGAGATCAAGGAGTATCACCTTCCCCCGGAGAGATTCAAAATCTATCTCTCTGAAAAACATACGCTAGGCCGCGCCGAACGCGGAAACCGCAACGATGCCCGCGAGGATGAGCACGTAGCCCGCGAGATGCCAGAGCGTGAAGGATTCTCCGAGGAAAAAAACCGCCGCCGAAGAGACGATGAGGAAGGTTAGCCCCATCATAAGGGGGTACGCGACCGAGAGCGGCAGTGCGCGCAGAGCCGCGACATAGAACAGCACGTTCACGACAAAAAGAGAAAGCCCGAGGAGGAGGTACCCATTATCGGACACCGCCTTGCTGATGCCCCCGGAAAACGAGAATGAGAGGGGCTTTTCTGCAGCAAGTTTCAGGAAAACGTTCGCGATGGCGTTACAGAACACAGCAACAGCAAGGAAAAAATATCCCATGCCGAGCATGTTACCACGCGCGAGAAACCGAGGTTTTATAACGATGGAAAGCTATGCTACCCTACCACCCATGCATATCAGAAAAGCGGTAATCCTCGCGGGCGGGTCCGGCACGCGTCTCCACCCGGTAACGCGCGCCACGAACAAGCACCTCCTTCCGATCTACGATCAGCCGGCCATCTTCCATGCGATAGACAAGCTCGTGGATGCCGGTATCACGCGCATCATGATCGTGACCGGACCGGATCACCTGGACGATTTCGCGCACGTCTTGGGTTCCGGCCAGCACTGGAAGCCGAAATACGGGAAAGAGAAGCAGATACAGATAACCTACGGCATCCAGAACAAGCCGAACGGCATCGCGCAGGGGCTTTTCATCGCGAAGGAGTACGTCAATGAGGAGCCCTGCGTCCTCTACCTCGGCGACAACTACATCGAGGACGACCTGGAGCCCTACATCAAGAATTTCAAGGACGGCGCAACGGTATTTCTCACGAGGGTGAAGGATCCGGAGCGCTTCGGCATCGCGACTATCGGGAAGGACGGTACGGTGTTGTCGATAGAAGAGAAGCCAAAAAAGCCGAAGACAGATCTCGCGGTCGCGGGCATCTACCTCTACGACGAGACGGTCTTTGCAAAGATGGCGGACCAGAAGCCCTCCGTCCGCGGGGAATACGAGATCACCTACGTCAACAACAAGTATATAAAGGAACGGAAGCTCCGCGCGGTCATGCTCAAAAAGGAGTGGTTCGACGTGGGCACCTTCGACAGCCTCCTCGAGGTCTCGCAGCACGTCAAGAACAAGCGCGGCAAGACGAAGCGATGACGTACGAAAAAACCCTCCTCGTGACCGGCGGTGCGGAGCCTGCCCCGCATCACAAATCGAGGACGCATGCCCAAAGATAAAAGAATCTTTCTCTTGCATACATGCAAAAATTTGAAAAAATAATACTGGTTACTGGTGGTGCGGGGTTCATCGGGAGCAACTTTTTGAACTACGCGGTCCCGAAATACCCACGGTACCGTTTCGTGAACGTCGATGCCCTGACCTACGCTGCCGACCTCGGGAATATCGAGGTCGGCAATGCCGCGAATTATGTCTTCGAACACGCGGATATCCGCGAGAGCGAAGCGATGGAGCGCGTGTTCAAGGCGCACGCGCCGACCGATGTCATCCATTTCGCCGCGGAAAGCCACGTGGACAACTCGATCGCCGGCCCCCGCGTGTTCGTCGAGACGAACGTCCTCGGCACCGAAATCCTCCTCGAGTTCGCCCGCGCATACGCGCTGAAACGTTTCCACTACATCTCGACAGACGAAGTGTACGGCTCGCTTGCGCTCGGTGCGCGCTCGTCGCGGGAAGACGATACGCTGAAACCGAACAGTCCCTATAGCGCATCGAAGGTCGGGGGCGAGATGCTGGTGCGCGCGTACCACGAGACGTTCGGCGTCAATACCGTCGTCACGCGCGGCTCAAACAATTACGGACCGCATCAGCATAAGGAGAAGTTCATCCCGCTTTTCATCGCGCGCTTCACGGCGAACGAGAAAGCCCCGCTCTACGGGACAGGAAAAAATATCCGCAATTGGATATACGTCCTCGACCACGTGGAAGGCATCGACGCCGCGTTCCATAAGGGGAAAACCGGCGAGACCTACAACCTCGGGGGGAATACAGAAATGGAAAACATCGTCCTCGCGCGGACGCTTGCGCACGAGCTCGGCGTTTCGGAGGGTTTGATCGAGCCCGTCACCGACCGCTTGGGCCATGACCTTCGCTACTCTCTGGACTCATCGAAAACGAAAAAAGAACTCGGGTGGGAGCCAAGGACCGGTTTCGAAGAGGGACTCGCGAAGACCATCGAATTCTACAAACGATCTTAAGAAATTTCAGGAAGGCGGCCGCCTCGAATATCGGCGTGTACTTCGCCTTCCAAAAACTGCCAGAGCGGAGCTTTGCCGAGCTGCACCTTGTTCTTCTTGAGGGCTTTTCGGATATCGTTTTCCGCTTCAGCAACAACTTTCATCTCAAGAGCGAAATATCCTTGCCTTTCTTTTTTACCTTTTACCGGAAAGCTCTCCGCATTAATAGTTTGATACGACTTAACAGCGGAGTCAGTTAGCCGCTCACGCCAGTCGCCAAATTCTATTCCCCATATTGTTATCTTTTGACCTGATTCAGTCGTTGTCTCGCCGACAGGAATTGGGTTCACCGTATCATGGACATAAAGAAGAATTTTCTGTAGCCTATAAATCTTTTTTCCCTCCGTGCCCTTCGGATTGATCCACCCTCCTCCGGCTTTGCGCGAAAAACGAGTGTTGCTCGCTTCCGCGACCTTGATAACCGCTTTGTCTACTCCCTTCTCGCGGAGCACCGCGCTTCCTTCATCGTCAAGAGCCTCGCGCTGTGTGGTGGTTATTTTTGTACTATCTTTCGTTTCAGGGCGTTTATACTGCACGCACCGCATCGACATGTTGAGAAGCGCTGCACTGGCAAGGATTTTTGTGTCTTCTTTTGGAAGTTTGAGAAGCTTCGCGAGTTTCAGAGCGACAATGCCCTGCATGACGACACGGTCCTTAAGCCCCTTCCACTGTGGCTCTTTGCCGTCAAAGCCATGCTCAAAGCGCGGATCTGCAAGAATTTCAAGTTCATTCGTGAAAAGTTCTTTCTCCGCGTTTTCAAGGTAGGCAGCGACTGCTTCCTGCGACGGCTCCTGTTCTCCCGAGGATTTCTTTTCTGACATCAAAGCACAATAACACAGTTATAATGATACGTCAACAACAGTGTATGCTCCGGCAATGGACGACCTCGCCATCAACGAGGCTTCTCCAATACCACTGTCATGATGCCTCTGAAGGAAAAGAGGCCTTTCCGCACGTGCGGGGAAAGCGAGCGCAGTATCCAGGGCTTGAAGCCGTACACGCTCCCGAATTTCTCGTAGAGCCGGTCTCCGTGTGTCAGATACTTGAAGGTTTCCGGAATGAACTGCCGACAGTCGAAGGGATCGCGGAATGCGATCGGATATCTAGCGTTCGGCACCACGATAGTGAGCGTCCCGCCGGGCCTAAGGACCCGATGGCATTCGTTGAGCGCATGCACGAGGGACGCATTCTCGAGGATCTGCTCGAGAATGCCGGCGCAATAGATCTCCTCATACGTAGCGTCCGGCGCAGGGAACGTATCCTTCCCTACATCAAGATAGGCGTCGGCGCGAACGTCACGAGAAACATCCCAGTTGTCCCACTCCTTGAGATAATCCTTCCCGCAACCGAGGTTGAGCCGTGTGCGCATGGCGGTCACGCCGCATTCAGGACGCGAACGACGTAGTGCGCATCGTCCACGCTCATGCGCGTATTGATAGGGATATAGAGGTACTCTTTTTCAAGGCGCTTCATGGTGGGCAACGGGAGGCGTTTGCCGCCGAATACCTTGAAGATGTCGTTCCGCAGGTGGACCATGTTCGTCTCGATGCCGGCCTCCCCGGCCTTCTCCGCGACCTGGTCGCGGTTTTTCGTGAGGATGCCGTACAGCCAGTACGTGCCGCCGGAAACCGGCGTGTACTTCAAGCGGTCAAGATGCGTATCGTAATACATCGCGATTTTCTTCCGGTGTCGCAGGTACTCGTCCGAGTGCTTGAGCCCGACGATCCCGATCGAGGCCGCGATGTCGTTCATATGGAACTTGTAGCCGGGCTCGTCGATATCCATGGTCATCTGCCGCCGCTTGTACGGCTGCCAGTTCGCGCGAATCTTCGCTTCGCGGTCGATACCGAACCAGCGGAGCTTTTTCGCGCGTGCATACTCCTTCTTGTTCCGGAGCACGATCATCCCCCCATCCCCAGTCGTAAAGTTCTTGATGGCCTGGAAGGAGTAACAGATGTAATCCCCGTATTTCTCGCCGACGCCGACGCTCTGCGCCGCGTCGATAACCAATGGAATCCCATATCGCTTCGCTATCGCGGGAATCCGGCTATCGATCGGTATCCCGCCGAGGGTGACGGCAACGATCGCCTTGGTTTTTTTTGTTATCCGTTTCTCGACGTCTTCGGGAGAGATGGTGAAGTCGTCCTTGATATCCGCGAACACGATTGTCGCCTTGAGGCGCACCAGAGGGATATTGGTCGCCGTGCAGGTCAGAACCGGCGTGATGACCTCGTCGCCTTCCCCGATGCCGATCAAGTGGTAGGCGAGCTCCAACGCCGCGGTGCCCGAGGAAACGGATACCGAGTAGCGGTAACCGAACTTCTTGGAAAACAAGGCCTCGAACTCATCGACCCGATGCGCTTGCCCGAGCCAGCGGTTCGACATGTCCGCCGGGAATAAATCCGCCATGGCCGCCTGCACGTCCGCGCCGTCATATGCCGGCCAAAAAATGGGCACTGCTCTTTTTCGTTGAGTCATTGCGCGAGAGGGCATGCTAGCGGACTTTTTGGTTAAAAAGGGTGTTGGCGTAGATGCGCTCGAGCGCGCGGCTGAATTCGGCTTTTTTGTTCGCTTTCTTCGATGAGTAGCTGCCGACATGCTCCACAACGACATCGGGGCTTATGTAGGCCGTGTAGGGGGACTTCAAGAAACGATCCGCCCATTCGATGTCGGAGCCGCGGAGAAGGAATTCCTCGTCAAAGTATCCGACCTTCTCGAAAATCTCCTTCTTGTAGAGAATGCACATGCCGGCGAAGCGCGTCTTCATCGGGTGCGCCGGCCTGTTTTCCGGCTTCTGGGCGCGTTGCTCCGCGCAGGACGTCACCGTCGCTTTCGGGAGAGACACGTAGCACCCCTCATGCACGAAGTTCGACATGAGGCGCGTCAGCCAGCAGGGCGAGAGCTGCGGCACGAAGACGTCGGAGTCCATGATGAGGACGTAGTCGCAGGTGGATTCGCGGATGAGCTTGTTCCAGGCCTTGGCCATGTTCTTCGTGCCGGGGCGGTTGTCGAAGAAATTCATCTTGTAAGGCCAGTCGGTATTCTCGAGGATGTGCTTTGCCGCGCGCCACTCGACCTCGGGATCCTTGTACTTGAGGACGATGATCTCGACGCGCTTCAGGGCCGAGTCGGTCGGGAGGGGCTGGCGGGCTTCCGCCCCTATCTGCGCCATCGCCGCGAGCTCCATGGCGTTCTTATCGACCGGTTTCTCGGCGACAATAAAGAGTCCGAGGCCGAAGGCGTCCGTCACCCGTCCGAAAGAGAGCTTATTGAGGATGCGCACGAGCTTGTCGGCACCCTGTCCGAAAAACCTCGCAACCGCAGGCGTCGTGTCGAGCACGTACGAGCCATAGCCGGGGTCGAAGCCGTGCGACTCCTTGACCGAGATGTCATGCCGCTTCAGAAGCGCGGCCATGCCGCGCTTCGTAAAGGAGGGAGTAGAGCGGTAGGAGAATTCCCTGCCCGCGAAGAGCCGGTAGGCGGAGAAGATGAGATGCGGGCGGTTGACCGCGGCCGCGATGAACCTGCCGCCCGGTTTTAACACCCGGGCGAGCTCGGCGATGACCGGATCGTATTCCTCAAACGAGCCTTCGATCGAGTCGAAGTAGATCATATCGAACGTTTTGTCGGCGAATGAAAGGTGCGTCGGGTCCTCGAGTGCGACAGCCGCATCCGTGAGCTTGAGCTCGCCGAGCAGGACCTTGATCATCTCGGCTGAATTTTTCCGGTTCGAGACTATGGTCACCGTGCTTCGGGGAAGGCTGCGGGCGATCTTGATCCCCGCCCGCCCCGTACCGGCGCCGAGGACGAGGATGTTCCCCGCGTAATCGTTCGGGACGTACCGGTCGAACGTCGAGAACGTCCGCATGAAAAGCCGATGCGCGAACACGTCGTGCGGCGAAACCTCCTTGTTCCATATCTTGTTCCATACCGAGCTGAAATCCTCGAGGAACATGCGCCGCTCGAACATGTCCTTGCGAGACACGCTCCCCCACTGCTTGAGGAAATCGGCTGCGGCCTGATCGTCGTCAGGGCTGAGAGCGGATAGCGAGCGCGGCATGGTGGAGGATGTCATTACACTCTAAGCATTTTTCCCTGATACGTCAAAAGCCCCGGAGGGCCTCGCAACCACGGTATACTCTCGGCAGGTACAGGGAGTTACATGCGACGGCTACGCATCATACGGGAGTACGTACGGACCATGCGCCGGGCGTTCCGCGGATACGAGAAAACGTTCGCGGTAACGACGCTCGGCGGCGTCCTCGGCGGCGTCCTGGGCGGCATCGGCATCGGCACCATCATCCCGCTCTTCTCGTATTTTTCGAACCAGAGCAGCTTCGCGGGCAACCGGATATCAAAACTCATCCTCGGGGCATTCACCGCAATCGGCATCGAGCCGAACGTCGTTTTCCTGGTGTCCCTTATCATGGCGACGTTTATCGCGAAGGCCGCCGTGGTGTTCTGGGCGAATCGCTACGGGGAAAAGATGGCCGCCGACTATGAGGAAAGCGCCCGGGGGTATATCTTCGGCGGCCTCATGCGATCGAGGTGGGGCTACCTCTTGCAGCAAAAGACCGGCCACTTGCAGCGCCTCATCATGGACGACGCGAGCTATGCCGGATTGGTCTTGTATTATGCGAGCGCCTTGATCCTCTTCGGAGTGTCCCTCGTGACGTACCTCGCCGTCGCGTTCGCGATCTCGGTCAAGATAACCGCGCTCACGTTCGCGCTCGGCGGGATCCTCTTTTTCCTCTTGCGGCGCGTATTCTCGGAGACCCAGCGGCTCTCGCATGCGCTCATCGCCGCCGAGAAGGAAGCCAACCAGTACGTGGGGGAAAACCTCTCGGGCGGCAAGGTCATCAAATCTCTCTCGGTCCAGCCCGGCGTCATCGGCGGCGCGGAGGGGGAGTTCCGCACGCTCAGGAAATGGCGGATGAACATCGTCTGGTACAAGCTCATCGCCGGAGCCTTTACCGAGCCGGTCAGTTTCGCCCTGATAGGCGTCATTTTCATCTTCTCGTACCGCATCAGCGGATTCGATTTCGGCTCTTTCGCCGCCATCATCTACCTCATACAAAAGATATTCGCGTACGTGCAATCCCTCCAATCCAACATACAAAGCATCTACCGGTACCTGCCGAGCCTAAAGGCCGTCCTCCGGGTGCGGGACGAGATCGCGGAAAACGACGAGCGCGAGAGCGGGACAGTCCCCTTTTCTTTCGATAACGCTATCGAGTTCTCCAAGGTCACGTTCGGATATGCCGGAAGCAAGCCGCTCTTGAATGACGTCAGCTTCGCCATACAGAAAGGGAGCCAGACCGCGATCATCGGCCCATCGGGCTCCGGGAAAACGACGGTCGCGGACCTCCTCATGCGCCTCTTCAGCCCCACCGGGGGCGCGATCATGGTGGACGGCATCGGCATCGACACGTTCTCCTTGAGCGAGTGGAGGAAAAACGTCGGATACGTGTCGCAAGAGACGTTCCTCCTCAATGATACGATCCGCAATAACATCAAGTTCTACGATGCGACGATAAGCGACGAGCGGGTGCGGGAATCGGCGCGGATCGCCAATATCCTCGAAACGATCGAGGAGCTGCCGCACGGCTTCGAGACCGTGGTCGGCGAGCGCGGCGTGAAATTATCCGGCGGCCAGCGCCAGCGGATCGCCCTCGCGCGCGTCCTCGCCCGCACGCCTGCCGTCCTTGTCCTTGATGAGGCGACGAGCGCGCTCGACGCAGAATCCGAGGCGCTCATCCAGAAGACCTTGGATTCGATACGCGGGACGGTCACCATCCTTTTCATCGCGCACCGCATCTCGACGATACAAAACGCCGACTGGATACTCGCCCTCGACAAAGGAGCAGTCATCGAACAGGGAGCCCCCGCGCATCTCCTCAAAGACAAAGATTCTTATTTCAGGAAGATGTCCCTCATCGGAGAGGCGGAGGCGTGACCTATCTGAGAAGCATCGCGAGGCAGTGAAAGAGATAGCGCGGCGAGGGAGAGGTGGTGAACGCGAGAAAGAAAAACTTCTTCGCCTGCCGCGCCGCGCCGCTGTCCCGGCTCCAGAGGCCTATCCTGAAATAGTGCGTGGCGAGGATCCTCGGCCTCGTGGAGAAGAGGCGCGCGTGCTTTCTCAGAAGCGCGATGCGGCCCTCAATCCTTTTTGAGAGGTCGCTCCCGATATGCGGGTGCTCGGTGGACATGCTCATGATGGTCAGAGGCTTTGGTATGCCGACCCCGTCGTGGGCGAGCGAAAGGCGGATGATGAGATCGGGCTCCTGGTGCGAGGGCAGGGATGCGTCGAATCCGCCCGTGCCAAGGAGCGCGTCTCTTCTCACCAGAAGCGTCGAGGTAAGGAACCCGCTGAAGCGCGTGAGGGAGCGCTCGAGGAAATTCATCTCTCCCGCGGGGACGCGGGTCACTTCTTCGCGGTCGTTATAGACGTTCCGTACGGCAGAAAAGGAGAAGACGGTATTCGGCCCTGCGTTTCCAAGGAGCGGTACTTGTGTTGAGAGTTTCTCCGGAGTCCACTCGTCATCGTCGTCCAGAAATGCCACGAACGCGCCGCGCGCGGCATTGACGCCCGTGTTCCGGGCCGCCGCGCCTCCTTGGCGCGGCGGCTCATGCCGGATGTAGCGCATCCGGGAATCATGGAACCCGTCGACAAGCGATCGCGCGGACGCGTCTCCGTCGTCGACGACGATGATCTCGAAGTCCTGGTAGCTCTGCGCACAGACCGAGCGTATCGCACGAACAAGAAGCTCTGGGCGGTTACAGGTGGGTATGACAACCGATACGGCGGGAGTGCGCATGCTATTTCTCCGCGACGACAAAGATATAAAACCCGAAATGGCGGGAAATGAAGCGGCCGGTCAAGGGGTCAATGAGGTGCACCAAACAATTCACGAGGTAGCCCAGGAGCTTAAAGAGCCGGCTGATGCTCTTCAGGCGGTGGATGCCGTAGGCGAAATAAAACCCGTCCTCCGCGACGACCCGGAGTCCCGCGGCCGCACAAGTTTTCTGGAGCTCTCTTCGGGTGAACGACTTCTCGTAGCCGTGAGAATAGCTCTTCCCTTCAAGATATTTCGTGAGCGTGAGCGGCAGATTCCACCAGTTGACCGCGGACACGATGATGCGGCCCCCGGGCTTTGCGACGCGCGCCATCTCGGCGAGAGCGCGTGGGTACTCGGAAAGGAGCTGGATGACGGCATCACAGAACACGACATCGAACGTGTTGTCCGGAAATGACAGGTGTAACACATCCTCCTTGCGAATATCGACGTCAATGGTGAGTTCATCGCGCATGCGTCGCATGAGCAGAAGAGAATCGTCGACGATGTCCGTGATGGTAACCGCGCTCCCGGGAAAATCGTGCGCGATCTTAAAACCGTGCCTTCCGCTCCCGCCCCCGATCTCGAGGATCTTCTGACCGGGACGAAGGGGCAGGTATCTTTTAAAGACCGGATACCCCTCAAGGAACATCCGGTGCCAGAAGAAATCCTTCTGCCTCTCCGGCGTATCGCGGAGCCTGAGCCAAAAGTACGGGTCCGGCTTGTCGAGCCCCGTGTGCAGTACGTGGCCGGACGGGGTGCGCTTGAGATTGGTCTTCCAGAAACCGCCCCATCGCTCATTAATATCCTCTTGGCTGACGCCGTCCGATTCCATGGCTATACAGTATCAGAAACCGGCCTTCCCGCTCGAAAGTCACGCGCTCGTAGGATTCCTGTCCGGCTCTCCTCAAAGGCCGGCGCGGCTCCGACGGCAACGGCATCACCGCTCTGCATCAGTGATGTTGTAAAACAGGCCGCCCGTCTGTCCCCGAGGCAAACCTCGGGACATGTCGCGGGCGGCCACCCTGGTGTTTTTCCGGTCAGGGTGCGCCCACCGGGCGCGTTTCTTACATGGCGCCATTCATCCCCGGGGCTCTGCCACGGGGCATTCTGGCGTCCGCCGGTAAGACATCACCGAGCGTATTCGCGAGTACCTGATATCCCGGAGGAAGCGGGTGCCCGTCCCAGGTTTTCGGATACAGCTGATCCCCCGCTTCGAGCCTCGCCGTCAGGGCCGCGAGCGGGTCCGCGCAGGCGATGCGGTTGTCCGCGCAGAAGCCGAGCATCATGTCTTTGAGCGCCCCCTCGTTCTGAAGATTCTGAACGAAATCCGCATTCTCCTCTAGCTTCTCCCCGATGAGAGGAGCGTAAGCGAGCTCCTTGTCGGGTATGAGCATAATGACGAAGGTCGCCCCGCTCGCCTCGACCTTCGCCTTGATGGCGAGGAGGAGCTCTTTCGTGAGGCGTTCCCCCTCGACGATGTTCTTGTTCGTGAGGTCAACGCCGAGCTTCCACCTCCCCTCCCAGAAGACCGTGCTGACCTCGCCGTTGTCGTAGCGGAGCGTCACGTCCGGATCAGTTTGATTCCAATCGGTCGTGCCGAGCCAGTGGGGTTTGGCAAGGCCGGGCTTTTCACGAAGGATGTACGAGCGGTCGGAGAGGAATGCATAGAGGGCGCTGTGCGTATGGAGCCAGGTGCGGAGCCCGTTGAGGGGTATGTTCTGTTCGTGATTGAACTCACCAGGGGTCTGCGCGGCGTCGTTCACGAAATCCAGGGAGCGCAGGCCCTTCCACGCGTCAGTGACGTACGGCACGCGGTAGTGGTCGTAAAACGACTTATCGAGGAGCGCGCCGTTGTAGACCATGTTATACGCATCAAAAAAATCATTCCCGAGCAACAGCCCCACGATGACGTACTTCGGATGGAATGAGAGCGCTTTCTCGGTGAGAGCGTAGTACTGCACCGGCCCGTACCCGCCAACACCCATGTTATAGACCGACAAATGCATGAGCCTGCCGAGATCCGCCGGCCAGGTAGTATCGGTGGTCGCATTCTCTCCGAACGTGAACGAATCACCGAGCGCGACGATATCCGCGCGCGCAGGGACCGTGTCGTTGTTGAAGCCGTTCGCGTCGCTCCGATAGCCCGCGCCTAGCGAAGCGCCGGGAATGATGGTGTAGCCGAGCTTCGCGTCGGGCATGCGTATCTCGATATCAGGGATCCGGGTGTCCGGCAGGACGACGCGCAAGAAAATTTCCACTGCAATAAGCGCGACGAGAAGCGAGAGGAAAATCCCCGCGATCCAGAATGCGAGTGTGCGAATCCGGATGCGCATGTGAGAGAGCGGGGCGCTCGGTCCTCTCAAAAAAGCGTGTAGATGAAAGGCGCTACGACGCTGCCTTGTGCGAACACCAAGAGTAGCCCCACGCCAAAAAAGACGATGATAATCGGTATGAGCCAGAATTTCTTACGTTCTTTCAGAAAGAGGATGAACTCTTTTGCGAGAGATAGTTTGGTTTCTTCAGTTTCTTCCATGCGCGAAAGTATACACCGTCAGAATGGACGGCGCATATGCGCAGCTCCCCTCCTCGGATGCCCCTTCCAGTACGTAGGCGCTTCCGGAGTGAACCTCCGCTCCAGAGGATCATCGCCGAAAAAGCGCCGCAGGGCTCCGACCGGCGTTACCACGAGATAGAAAAGAACGAAGAGGAGCAGGGTCCCGACGACAAGGCCGAGGAGGAGCGCTGCGAACATCCACACGCGATAGATGCCCCGGAGCGATGCCGGAGAGCCCCAGGCGAACACGACGAGCCCGATGCCTCCCGCGAGGAGGGCCGTTGCAAGGAGCGATGCGGCGTGCGCGCGGAAAAAGGATACGAGCGCGAGAGCGACAACAATGCCGCCGACCAAAAATCCGAACCGCCGGAGCGTGCGTGCGGACATATCGACGTCTCGCGCCTCCGCGCTCAGGGATGCGAAAAACCTTTTGAGATGCTTAGTCAAGTTCATACTCTTTCTTCCAATCGGAGTCGGCCGCGAGCTTCGGCTGTTCCGATTTCAAAAGGAGGTAGTTCTCCATGACCATGGCGTCCATGTCGGTCCGCATGAAACAGCGATACGCGTCTTCGGGCGTGCAGACGATGGGCTCTCCGCGCACATTGAACGAGGTGTTGACGACGACGGGACAGCCGGTCTTTTTGTAAAAAGCGCTGATGAGCGCGTGGAAGCGCGGATGCGCTTCCTTTGAGACCGTCTGAAGACGCGCCGAATAATCGACATGGGTCACGGCCGGGATGTCGGAACGCGGAACATTGAGTTTCTCGATGCCGAAAAGCTTCTCCTCCGCGGCCGTCATCTTTTTGCGATGTTTCTTGGTGACGAATGCGGTAAAGAGCATGTAGGGCGATTCGTGCCCCCCGGTTTCGAAATACTCTTCCGCGTGCTCGGCGAGGACCGCTGGCGCGAACGGCCGGAAGCTCTCGCGGAACTTGATTTTGAGGTTCATGACGGATTGCATCGTGGTATTCCTCGCGTCGCCGATGATCGAGCGCGCGCCCAGGGCACGGGGCCCGAATTCCATCCTGCCCCGGAAAATGCCGACGACCTTCCCGTCCGAAAGAAGCGCGGCGACTTTTGCATTGAGCGCGCCTTCCGTGAACACCTCATACGGAGCCTTACGCGACGCGAGCAGCGACGCGATCTCCTCGGGAGAAAACGCGGGCCCCAGAAGCGACGCCTGCTGCGAATCATTAACGCCGTCGGCGTGCCGCGGCTTGCCGTAGTAGCCGTGCCACGCGGCAAGCGCGGCGCCCACGGCGCCGCCGGCGTCCCCCGCCGCGGGCTGGATAAAGATGCCGTCAAAGACCTTCTCGCGAAGGATGGCCGCGTTCGCGACGCAATTCAAGGCGACGCCTCCTGCCATACACAGGTACCGCTCGCCGGTCTTCTTCCGCACATGCTTCGCCATCCGGAGCATGATCTGTTCCGTCACGGATTGTATGGAAGCCGCGATATCCATCTCCTTTTGCGTGAGCCTTGATTCGGGCTTCCGTGGCTCACCGCCAAAGAGGTGATGGAAGTGCCGGTTCGTCATCGTGAGGCCTGCGGCAAAATTGAAATAGCGCATGTCGAGCTTGAACGAGCCGTCGCCCTTGAGATCAAGAAGCTTCTCGAGGATGAGCTCGCGATATTTGGGCTCGCCGTAGGGCGCAAGGCCCATCAGCTTGTATTCGCCAGAGTTCACCTTGAACCCGGTGTAGTACGTGAACGCCGAATAGAGAAGCCCCAGCGAGTGCGGGAAATGCAATTCCTCTTCGAGTTCCAGAGCGTTCCCCTTTCCCACTCCCCATGAGCCGCAGGCCCACTCTCCGACCCCGTCGATCGTAAGGACTGCGGCCTTCTCATATGGAGAAGGATAAAAGGCCGACGCCGCATGGGATTCGTGGTGCTCGGTAAAAAGGACCGGCCCGTCCCATCCGAGTTCGCGCTGTAACACCGAGGGTATCCAGAGTTTTTTCTTGAGCCATACCGGAATCGCGAGGAGATACGAACGCACTCCTACGGGAGCGGTCGCGAGGTAGGTCTCGAGGATGCGCTCGAACTTGAGAAACGGCTTGTCGTAGAAGGCGACCGCATCTATGCCGGAAATATCGCATCCGGCTTCCGTGAGGCAGTACGCGACGGAGCGTCGGGGAAAATCCGGGTCGTGTTTTTTCCTCGTGAAGCGCTCCTCCTGAGCAGCCGCGACGATGCGCCCGTCTTCGATCACGGCGGCAGCGGAGTCGTGGTAGTAGCAGGAGATGCCGAGGATGCGCATAGGTTTAGGTGATGCCGAGAAGGCGCAATATTCTTTTTTGAGCACCGATCACGTACGAACGCACGTTCTGGAGGGGCGGCAGGTAATGATTGAGGCGCTTCGTGTACGGATTATCGAATGCATCGAGAGGGATGTAATTGAACTTCAGTCCGGTTTTCCACGCGACATAGTTGAAGCTCATCTGGTCTCGCTTGCTCCATCGTGAAAGTTCTTCCCACCACCGCTCCATCGCGGCGATGACGTCCGGTTCGTTGTGCCGCCGCAGCAACGCGAGACTCCAGAGAAGTCCCCCGGTATCCGGGTATCCTTCTCGCACGTATGCATCATATTGCCGCGCGAGAAGAGCGGCATCGTCCTGATGCTTCCCTGCCCGTTCCATCGCAAGGAGTTCTGTCAGCTCAGCGCGCAAAGATCCTATGGGCATGGACCGGCTTCGTGCATGATCGAATACCGCCATGTTCACATCCCGAAGATACCGGTCGACAAGCTCCCCAACATCGCCTCGGACAACGACATTGCCGTCCACCCAGACGCTCACGTCATATTCCGGCAGGTACTCGTGCGCGAGGATCTTGTACCTTCGGGCCGAGCGGGTCGGGTCCGGAAGCGGCGGTACGACCTTCACGACCTGCCACGTGCGCGAGCGGAAATCCTGATCGGTAAAGCAGATGAAATCGCATCCCGGCGGATGCACGAGAGGTTCGTGCAGAGCATCCTTCTTCCCGAAAATGGCAGTGTAGACAGCGAGGCGGCTCATGCGCGGCGAATGAGCTCCTCGAGGGCCGCGAGGAGCTCGCGGCCGATGACGCGGGGCGTGCACTTCTCTCGAAACAGGCGGAGCGCGCCCTCGCCGAGGCGGGTCTGGAGCGCCGCGTCGTCCTTGAGGATGAGGAGCTTCGCGGCAAGGTCTTTCGGGTCCGAGCGGCGGCAGAGGAGTATGTTTTCCCTGTCGGTAAAGAACTCCCGGATCGCGGGCGTATCGGCGGTAAGGATCGCTCTCCCGAGCGCCGCCGCTTCATAAATCTTGTTCGGTATCACGCGCGCGGCTTTGTCGGTATCTCCGAAGACGCCGAGCGACACGTCGAAGCCGCGGAGCATCCCCGGCAGCTGCTCGAACGGCACCCGTTCGACGAAAATCACGTTTTCAAGCTGTAATCCTTCAGCCATCTTCTTCGCCATCGGGAACGTCTGACCGCTCCCGATGAGGGTGAAGGAGATGTCTTCGCGCCGGAGGATGTCCGCCGCGTGAATGATATGCTCCACGCCCTGGAGCGGTATGTACTTGCCGTGAAAAGAGACTGAGAGCGCCATGCTAGATGAGCCGGTCCTTCCAGGTGTCCGGCGTTTTCTCGTTCACGATCTCGAGCGGCAGGTGGTAGTCGAAGGGCTTCGGACCGCGCTTTTTGACGTATGCCGCCATCTCACGCAGGCCCTGCTCGAGCGTGTAGGTCGTCTGGTACCCGAGAAGACGGCGCGCCTTGTCGGCGGAGCAGTTCGCGAGCTTCACTTCCTGCGGGCGGTCCTTCACATAGATCGGTTTTACTTTGAAATCGAGGATGCGGCCGATGACCTCGGCGAGCTCGTTGATGGACACGAACTCCTCGTCGGGGCCGATGTTGATAACTTCGCCGACGACCGGCGCGATCGCGAGCTTTACCAAAGGATGCAGGTCGTCCTGGACGAATGAGAAGCAGCGTTTCTGGGTGCCGTCGCCGTAGATGATCGGCTGTTCGCCCTGGAGCATGCGGTTGATCATGATGGCGGCGACGTTCCGGTAGGGATCATCGTATTTTTGCCGGGGTCCGATGATGTTGTGAGGCACCGCGATCACGTACTCCATGCCGTGGACGCGCGCAAGGTTCACGAGGAGATTCTCGGCCGCCACCTTCCCTATCCCGTAGGGATCCTGCGGCAGAGGCACCATCTCCTCGGTAAACGGCACGCGCTGCGCGCCGTAGCGCGCCATCGACGAGCAGAACACGAAACGCACCACTTTCTGCGCGATCGATGCGGTGATGGTCGCTATCGAGGCATCGACGATGTTCTGGGTCACGAGCCGCGGAGAAAAGACCGACAACCCTTCGTAAGCGGTCGCGGCGCAGTGGTAGACGAGATCGACGCCTTCAAAGAGCAGGAGGATCTTCTCATACTCGATGAGATTCAATTCATGAAAGTCGACTTTCTGGTTCACATTGTCGCGGTAGCCGCCGATCAGATTGTCGATGCCGACGACGGTATCGCCGTTTTTCACGAACCAATCCGCGAGATGCGATCCGAGGAAACCCGCCGCTCCGGTTATGAGGACTTTCATGGTTACGGGTGGAATATCGCGTCGTCCGCTCCGATAAGGACGCGTGCGTAGCGCCCCGGCGCATCGAGGAAAGTCTTTCTGAAATATGCGATATGCGCGTCGGTGTCGAGAAGCACCTTGTTCGCAAGAGCGCAATTCAACCAATCAAGGAAGCGATAGAGATACGCTTTCGGGTGTCCCGGCGATACAAGCTTCCGGTCATAAACCCACGAATCGTAGAGGGAATAGAACGCGTCCCAGACCACGGGTCTTGCAGTGAGAAATCTCGCGACGGGAACCATGAAACGGGAATCGGAATACCCGACCAGGAGGAGGTCGTACTTCCCTCGAAACTTACGATGGAGGCGCGCCAACTCCCGGATCCCGGAAAATCCGCGGGAGGCGGTTCGGCATTCGAGGACCGTCGCGCCATTCTGCCGGAGACCCGAGATGATGACGCGGTTCCGGGCATACTCCGGATCATAATCGCCGAAATAGAGGATAGTCATAGCGGGAGTGCCTTTAGTATACGCTTTGCGCGCGCGTCCCACGTATAGAAAGCCGAGAGGGCTTTCGCGCGCGCCGCGAGGCGCGCGCGGAGAGCATGGTCTCTCGCGAGCATCTCTATCGCCTTCGCGAGAGCTTCTGCATCCCCGGGACGAACGAAAAACGCATCGTCATCTTTCAGGATTTCGCGCATGGGCGGAAGGTCTGACGCGATAATCACCTTCCCCGCCCCGAGATACTCGAAGAGCTTCACCGGCGAGGTAAAGCGCTCCGACTCGCCCTCGTTCGTATTCGGCAGAAGAAGCATATCGGCTGACAAAAGATACTCCGGGACGTGCGCCGGGGAAACACGGATATCGTTGCCGAGCATAAAAACGGACGCCCCGTGTAGGGCGGCCCTCGCTCTCTCGACTACCTCCGCTCCTTTCCCTTTCTGGGAAGAGCCGATGTAGATTGCGAGCGTCCTTTCGGGAAGGCCGAGCTCCGCACGCGTTTTGTGTTTCGCTGAAGCAAAGAGAGCGGCATCAAATCCGTTCGGCGCAACAGCCGTGCGCGCAATTCCATGACGTTTCGCAGCCGCTTCGGTGCCGTGCGAGTTGCAGACAACGAGCGCAGCATGCCCGAGAAGACGTGCTTGGAGCCAGCCGGAGAACCCGCTCGGCCAGCGGTGCGCTTCAAAAATCGCACGATGCGAACTCGAAAAAAACCATGCGATTTCAGGCTCCCGCGTGTAGACGATCCCGGGCGGAATCGAGACGCGTCTCAACGCGAAAAGGAAGAGAAGCCGCTGGATGAAAAAGAAAAACGGCGACGTGAGACCATGCCCGACAAAGTCGGGAGCGGCGATTTTTTGCACAGCAAAATTTTCCAGGACGCCGTAGTACGAAGAGAGGTCGGCAGTGACGAGGTTCTCGCGTTTCGGAACAATAAGCGAAACCTTCGCTCCGGCAGAGGCGAATGATGCGCACATGTGGGCGATGGAAACGCCGTGGGCTTTCTCGGTTGGCATGCGCGCAATCGTTACGTACGAGACGTTTTTTTTGAGAATGTCCGACAGCTGCGCCGGAGCGCTGCCAGAAATAATTTCGTGCGGGATGGCATATGCTTTGAAAAGCGATACTGCGCGCGGAAAGGTGTTTTCCGCTGCGGCCGCGAACGCGGCCACGGCGGCCGCTCCGAACTCTTCGCGCGGCCTGCGGCCGCGCTCCGCCATTCGCTGTGCTCGCTGCGCGGGAGACACATCAAGGACAAGCAGCATGTCCGGCTCCGGCAAGATGCGTACGAGCTCCCGAAGCACCGCATCGTCCGGCGTACTGCCAAAGAGAGAAAGAAACGCCTGAAAATATCCCTGGTCGACAAGGGCAACTTTCCCTTCCCGCGATGCGCGCCGGGCGCGCAGGTATTTCGCGCTTGCGGAAAAAAAGAGATTCGCAAGGAGAAGCCCGCGGTGCTCACGCGGCGCGTGGGCACGGATGAACAAGAAAAGCCGCACTGCCCGGATCGGGTGCGAGAGGAAGAACAAAAACGACTCCCCGAGCATGCGTAACCGATCTGAAGCAGGAATGAGAATCGCGCCCTCCGCCGCGAACGATTGCGCGAATGTCGTCTTCCCGGAGCCGGGTAGTCCGAACAATTCAACGATCATAAGGCTTTTTTCGCTATGAGGAGATACGATTCTGCAAGAGCCGAGAGCGGCCAGTAAAGCGGGAGTCGCGAAAACGCTTTGAATGCAAGCCGATTCAGGAAAGGTGACCCGAAGCCGGGCACGGTCGCGGTCGCCATCCGGATCTTCACCCTGTAGAATCCCGCGCCGAGAAGAAGCGCTGAAAGCTCATGCGGAGCAATCTGCCCTCCATGCAAGGAAGAAAGCTTCCGCCCCGAGAGAAAATCAAAGAACCGCTTCGGCAGCTTCGTAATAAGAATGAGCGTCCCGCCGGGAGCAAGGAGCGATGCTAATTTCTGCGCAACGGCAGTCTTGTCCGGCACATACTCGATGGCGCGGGAAGAAAAGATGAAATCAAACGGCTCCGGCGGCGCGTACGCGAGAATATCGCTCTCCGCGAACGAGATGGCAAAGCCGTGCGGCAGGCTCGCCTTCGCGCGCGCAAGCATCTCCGCGGAGATGTCGACGAGCGTGAAGCGGGCGTTTGCGTTCGCGTCGAGAAGAAATTTCGTCCATGTCCCCTGCCCGGGACCTATTTCTAAAACCGCCTTCGCGTTTCGCGCAAGCGAAGCGACACGGCGCATCACTTCCGTCATCATCGCGTACTGCGCTTCCTGCAGCGGACTTCCATGCCAGCGTGCCTGCTCGTAATCTGGTCCTAGCTTTCCCGGCATCCGCTTGTTATAAAACGTCTTCGGATCAGGGTTCATGGGAGCTCGGCAAGCGAATGGATGACCGGGTACGCTCCCAACACAGGAAGAGTGCCGCGACCGGATTGATAGACCGACATTTCAGGTAGCAGGGCAACCACTGACTCAAGCTCGGCGGGCTTGTCGTCGATAAAAATCCAAGGTTTCGGGAACGAACCGGCCACTTTCGCGAGCACCGGTCCCTTCCGTTCATCATCCGCGTAGATGATAGCGAAGATCGGATAGGACGCAAAGA
>JACQBN010000024.1 GCA_016194455.1 Candidatus Kaiserbacteria bacterium
AATTCTGAAGTGATAGGTCGTATTCGCCGATAACCCCGTTACCGCCGCCGAAACCGCTACTGCCGTCGTTCCCGCTGCCAGGCTCTGGTTTGCCGTGCTCGACCCGTAGCTCGTCGTTGTCCCATACTCAAACCAGGCGGTCGCCGTCACCCCGTTCGGATTCACCGTGCCATTTAAGGTCGCCCCGGATGAACCAATGCTGGTCGCACTCCCCGTTGTCACAGTCGGAGGATTCGCTAAAGTCGTAAAGCTGTTGTCCGCGCCAAGACTCGTCCCCCCGTTGTTTGTAGCGTCAATCCGGAAATGATACGTGGTATTCGCTGTCAATCCGGTAATACCGGCCGATACCGCAACCGCCGTACTCCCAGCTGCGAGGCTCTGCGTCGCCGTGCTCGATCCGTAACTCGTCGTCGTTCCATACTCAAACCATGCCGTCGCCGTCACCCCGTTCGGATTCACCGTCCCGTTTAAAGTCGCAGAAGTGCCCCCAATGCTGGCCGCAGATCCCGTCGTCACCGTCGGAGGGTTCGCCAGCGTCGTAAAGGTATTGTCCGTACCGAGGCTCGTCCCCCCATTATTGTTCGCATCGATCCTGAAATGATACAGGGTATTGGCAGAAAGACTGCTAATATTAGCCGATACCGCTACCGCCGTCGTCCCGGCTGTAATATTCTGTGCGGCAGTGGTCGAGCCGTACACCGTACTTAACCCATACTCAAACCAGGCTGTCGCCGTCACGCCGTTCGGATTCACCGTCCCGTTTAAGGTCGCTCCGGAGGAGGTAATCGACGTTGCATTCCCTGTCGTTACTGTCGGAGGAGCGGCCAGCGTCGTAAAGCTTGCATCCGATCCATTGCTTGTCCCTCCGTTGTTCGTTGCGTCAATTCTGAAGTGATAGGTCGTATTCGCCGATAAACCGCTAATCGCCGCGGAAACCGCCACCGCCGTGGTTCCCGCCGCGATATTCTGCGTTGCCGTACTCGATCCGTAACTGGTCGTCGTTCCATATTCAAACCAGGCGGTTGCCGTCACCCCGTTCGGATTCACCGTCCCGTTTAAGGTCGCGGAAGATCCGCTGATACTGCTGGCCGATCCGGTCGTCACCGTCGGTTTGGTCGCTAACGTCGTAAAGCTCGCATCCAATCCGTAACTGGTACCCCCATTGTTGCTCGCGTCGATTCTAAAGTGATAAGTCGTGTTAGGGGACAAACCGGTCACCGCCGCGCTTACCGCTACTGCCGTCGTCCCCGCGGCCAGAGTCTGCGCTGCCGTGCTCGATCCATAACTCGAGGTCGTCCCATACTCAAACCAGGCAGTTGCCGTCACCCCGTTCGGATTCACCGTCCCGTTTAAGGTCGCTCCGGATGAGGTAATCGACGTTGCACTTCCCGTCGTCACCGTCGGCCCGCTTGCCAACGTTGTAAAGCTTGCGTCGGCCCCAAGGCTCGTTCCGCCATTATTGGAAGCATCGATTCTAAAGTGATAGGTCGTATTGACAGATAATCCGCTGATACTGGTCGAAACCGATACCGCCGTACTCCCCGCCGCAATACTCTGGCCTGCCGTGCTCAACCCGTAACTGGTCGTCGTCCCATACTCAAACCAGGCGGTCGTC
>JACQBN010000026.1 GCA_016194455.1 Candidatus Kaiserbacteria bacterium
AGGGGGTTCGGTGGTGATTGAATCGAAGGTCGGGACACTCATTTTACTCCGCGTGAATGGCGACATACGCGAAGCGGCCTCCGTGGCGGCCTTCACCGTTGACGGAAAGAAAACGCTCACCCATCCGCCGGTCAATTTTTCTCTGCGTATTTCTGATGACGGGAATGTGCACATTCGACCGACCGGGGTGGTGACGATTCGGAATATGCTCGGAGGCGTTTCCGCCACCCTGCCGATTAACCCGGCCGAGGGGGCGGTGCTCCCGGGCAGCATCCGTCATTTTACGATGACCTGGAAACCAGACGCTGATCGGGGGCCAAATTTCTTCCAGCAACTGTCGTCGGAAACGCACAATTTTGGTCTGGGTACCTATACCGCCGAAGCCGATATTACGTATGGCCAGTCGAAGCAGAACCTGATTGTCTCGGCCAAATTCACCATCTTCCCTTGGCGCCTCTTGACCGTGCTGGCCCTGGGCCTCATCTTGGCCATCCTGATCCTCGTCTGGGCGGTCAAAGCGTATAATCGAATGATTATCAACCGAGCCGAGGCTCAGACTGGTAAGACGCCACGAGGACAAATAAAGTAGAACGTTCCATGGCGAGAATTTCTGGGGCCTGGTATGTCATTGCTCCGGTGCTCGCCGCCTTTGTCTTGGTTGCCCTGCACCAAGCGTCACCAGCGGCCGCGGGGACCTTGACTGGTGTTCGTGATTACCTCAATCATCAACTAGAAAACCAAACATCGGGCGAGCGCCACCAAATCTTTTTCGTGCCCGCCACCAACCTGCCCGGATCGAGCAACACGGTTGACCTGATCTTTCCCGACACTCCGGATGGGACGTGGTGTGCGGCGGCGGGCAATGATCTTTCCGTCCAAGGGATCTCTGATCCGGAGGGCCAGACGGAAAGTGCTACCATACTTCCCGGATCTCTGGCCGCGGTCTGCGTTCAGGGTAGCGGCAGTGGCAGTGCCGATACGATCACGATCAGTCATGTTGGTCCGCTGGTGGCGGGAACGAAGTATGGAGTTACCGTCAGTGATGGCGCCGTCGCCACGCTAGGCACGCCAACCGCGGGCCAAGGCCTTATTTTGAATCTCCGAACAACCAATGGCACCAGCACCGTTGATAGTCTGCAGTTTTATGCCTCGATTATTGGTTCGGATCAGGTGGTGATTACGGCTACCGTGGTCGGGGGCGGACCCCCGGCCAACCCGACCGTGGAATTTCGCGGACTGGCCGCTCCGCAAGCCGCAATCACGGTGGCCCGCGACAGCGTGCAAGTGACGGCCGCCACGGCGGCTGATGATGCCACCTTCGATATTCCCTTGGGCAATCAGCCGGTCGGGCAACATGTGTATACGGTGGCGGGGATTGATGCCAGCGGACACCCGTTGACCGAGCTGACGTTTGCCCTGAACCTGGCGGCCGGCAATACCACGATTATTACCGGGGTGTTCCTCGGCCCATCAATTGCCGTGGACAAAACCGCAGTCAAGCTCGGGCAACCGATTACCGTCTTCGGCACCACCGCCCCCAAAAGCCTTGTCACCTTATCGATCGGCTCGGTCCACGCCGAGAGCCTGAACCTCCAGTCTAATACCTCCGGTTTTTGGTCCCGGGCCGTCGATACCACGCCGCTCGGCGTAGGCAGTCATTCGGCGCAAGCGCAAGCCATGACCAGTGATAATGTTATTTCGGCGGCTAGCTCGAGCGTGACGTTCGCGGTCAATCCGCTCGAAAAATGTGACGGGAAAAAATCCGCTGACCTGAATTGCGATGGCGGGGTCAACTTGACGGACTTTAGTATCTTGCTGTTTTTTTGGAAAGCGACGAACCCAACGAATGCCCGGGCCGATATCAATCACGATGGATCGGTCAATGTCGTTGATTTTAGTATTATGCTC
>JACQBN010000025.1 GCA_016194455.1 Candidatus Kaiserbacteria bacterium
ATCCTCGATGTCGTAACTCGTCGTGTCCTTATGGAACTCGTACTGGAGCTCCGGCGGCAACGCCTGCTGGCGGAGCTCGACATAGGCGCCGAGGTCGTGACCGAGCTCCTTTTCGAGCGCGTACCACGCCTCGAGATCGAAAGCGGTGCTCTTGAGAGCGGTGCAGATTTTCTCATAGGTCTCGACGGGTGTACTTCCGAGGCGCGACCGCGCCTCAATGACGGCCAGCTCCACCGTGTCCCAGCGCGCAATCTTGCTCGCGTCGTCGAATATCCTGACGATGTCAGGGTGTTCGTATCTTGGAATCATGTTGTCCTCCTCAAGGTACTGTTGAACCAGACCTCTTATACCACCGCCCCGGCTCGTTGTATACTCGCTCGGCATGCTCTTGACGCTCATTGCTCTCGGCACGCTCGTCGCGACCTTGCTCGGCGGCGCGGTGGCATTGAAGCTCCGCGATCGCCTCCACCTCCTGCTCGGCTTCTCAGCCGGCGCGGTGCTCGGCGTTGCGCTCTTCGATCTGGCGAAGGAGGCGATTGTGACAGGCATTCACTATCACGCGCCGGCGACCATCCTGCTCACCATCGGCATCGGCTTCCTCGGCTATCTCGTCCTTGATCGAACGATTCTCTTGCATTCGCATGTGGAAAATAGCGATGACCATCAGCACGCGAGCCGCGGGGCGTTTGGCGCCGGGACGCTCTCGATCCACAGCTTCCTCGACGGCGTCGGCATTGGCATCGGCTTCCAGGTCTCGGCGGCGGTGGGCCTCATCGTCGCGCTCGCGGTCCTCGCGCACGATTTCTCGGACGGCGTGAACACCGTCAACATGGTGCTGCGCAATGGCGGAACCCGGCAGCAGGCGTCCCGCTGGCTCCTCGCGGACGCGATTGCGCCCGTGTTCGGCATCGCTTCCACACTGCTTCTCTCCGTTCCCGACTCCGCGATCGGGCTCGCGCTTGCGCTTTTCGCCGGCTTCTTCCTCTACATCTCCGCGAGCGATCTCATCCCCGAGAGCCACCACCAGCATCCGCGCTTCTTCACCACGCTCATGACCATCCTTGGCGCCGGGCTCATCTTCCTTGTCGTGCACCTCGCTGGATAAAAGAAAAACCCCGCCGAAGCGGGGCCGATTTTTAAGGCGTCGTAACTCCAAGACGAAGTCCGAAGGCGAGCCCATCACTGCGAGCTGCGCGGTCGTTAAGGGGGATGACCGTCTCGATTGAGGGTGTGAGCGACCACTTCATGCTCCCCGTTTCCCCAAGTGGAATGGGAGCCGAAAGCGTAGCGACCGCATGCCAGTGCTGCGGGTCATAATCGTAGATAGTGCCACCCGAGAGTTGCACCGGAATTCCAGCGATTGATCGCCCGTAGGAGCCAATCATGCGCAGAATCTGCGTGTCGCCGCCATGCAGGTGCGAAAGATCTTCGGCCTGGAGCGACCAGCCAATAGTCTCACCCGGGTCGAGCTGGTACTTATGACTCAACTCGAACGTGAGATTGATGAGGTCGTTACGCGGCAAGATCCAGTACGAGGCATCAAGCCGGCACGTAAGACCGCCGAAACAGTCGTGCTTGAGGCCAATCCCGAGATCCGTTTCGTTATCGCGCCATTCCCCGTTCGTACCCCACTCCCGGACATAGAAGCCGGATGAGTAGATCGCGATGCCGTCGCTCGCAAGAATCGCATCCTTGGAGATGACCTTACCACCACCGAAGCGTAAATTTTCGCTCTTGATGCCGATGCCGAGATTCAAGGCCGGATCCTCCGCATGTGCTGGAACGGAAAGGCCCAAGATGCCAAGAATGAAAAGGGCAGTGAATAGTGAGCGCATGGAAGTTCTCCTTTTCGCGCAGATCCGTAGCTCAGGGCTACCCAACTTCCAAGCTACTATACTCCCATTAAAGTGTCAAGTGGTACTTGTATTTTTATAAGTAATGTTGTATCGTAGATTCTAGATTGAGAGGAGTAGAGGCACATGGACAGCGAAGCACTAGCAGAAACACGCGGGATGTCTGGCGTGCACTTTCTCGATGCGCTGGATGCGGCCTGGCCCAAAAAAACGAAGCGTCCGGTCAGGGTCGCCAGCACACACGATTGCCCGCTGGCTCAACTTTACGGTCGATACCGCGCCGGATGTGAGAAGCTCGGACTAACGAATGAACAAGCGCTTGAATTTGGTTTCCGCGCGGATGCCAAGGAATTGGGAAACGACGTCCGAGCGATAGGCCATTATTACGCACAACTCGATGCGATCTTCAACCGCGAGATCGAGCGCCGGCTTGAGCTTGCCTGAAGACATTGTCCACGATGGACGGTGTCTTCTTTTTTTGCTATACTGAACGCATGAAAATCATTGTCCATTGGATTATTGCGGCGGTGGCGATCGGGGTTGCGGCGTACATTGTCCCCGGCGTCACCATCACGCCCATCGCTGCCCTGGTCGCCGCGGTCGTCCTTGGGGCGCTCAACTTCCTCATCCGCCCGATTTTAGTCGTCCTCACGATGCCGATCAACATTCTCACGCTCGGCATCCTCACGCTTGTCATCAACGCCGGGCTCGTTCTCCTCGCAAGCGCGGCAGTGCCCGGTTTCGCGATCGCGAGCTTCAGCTCCGCGCTCCTCTTCGCGCTCGCGCTCGCGATCATCAACTGGGTCTTCCATCTCTGGAACCATCACTAGCATGATTGATCCGGAACTCGCCGCGCGTCTTGATACACTCGAGCAAAAAATCGACGCCGCCTATCGGGCGAGCGAGAAGGTGCGCAAGTACCTCTTCTGGACCGGCGTCGTCACGATCGTCATCATCGTCCTGCCGATCATCGGACTTGTCTTTGCGATTCCCGCATTCCTAAACAACTACGTCGCCCCAATTAACAATCTGTCCGGCGGTGGTGCGAACGCGCCCTCCGTACAAGACACCGTCAACACCCTCAACTCGCTCGGCCTCTAAATTTTTAAATCGCTTTTTTGCCACAGGAGAGATTGATAATAATGGGGAGGAAGGAGATGACGATGATCAGCAGCGAGAGCGGGAGGATGTACGCCTCGCTCCCGGGCAGGATACTGCCAAGCGAATAGCCGAGTACCAACATGCCAGCGCCCCAGACGAGGCCGCCAAGCGCGTTGTAGATGACGAAGCGCGTGTAGCGCATGGAGCCCACGCCCGCGAGGATGGGCGCGACGGTGCGCACGATGGGCACGAAGCGCGCGAGCACGATCGCCCGCGCGCCGTATTTCTTATAGAACCGCTCGGTGCGCCCCAGATATTCCTGCTTGAAGAAGCGCGAATCTTTGCGCTCGAAGACCGCGTCGCCCACGGTGGCGCCGAACCAGTACCCGACCGAGTCGCCAAGTATCGCGCTCACGACGACCACGAAGGCGAGGGGTGCCACATTGAGGAATCCGCTCGCCGAGAGGAGCCCGGCCGCGAAGAGGAGGGAATCGCCCGGGAGAAATATCCCGATGAAGAGGCCGCTCTCGGCGAAGATGAGGAGCGCGATGCCGAGATACCCGCCCGCCTTCACGATGGCGACCGGGTCGAGATGTATACAAGCAAGAAGGAAGTTCAACACGTCCGTAGAGTATACTAGAGCGAATGGAATCAGGCCCGCGCTTGAATACGCCCGAGGAGGAGCTCCGCTATCTACGCGCGCAGATTGCGCAGAAGGAGGCGGAGCTCGCGCGGGGCGGCAGAATACCTGCGCCCGAGGAGCATGCACGCATCATCTCGGAGAAGATCATTGCGCATAAGGCTGCGCCCGCGGAGATTCTTGCTCCCGCGTATCGGATCGATGCGGAAGTGGCGGCAAGCGTCGCCGAGACCGTGCTCACGGAGCTCAACCTCGGGAACGGCGAAGCGGCTATTCGCCGCCTAGTCTCCGCACTTGAGGTGAAGGGGATTAAGAACGCGCTCACGATCCTCGAGCGGCTTCACGATCCGCGCGTTGCGGACGACTTCCATCGCTACCTCGTGCGCTACATCGCAGCTGGATTGCCCGCGCCCGGGATGGATGAGAAGGCGCCGCGCTTCAAGGCGCTGCGGATGACGCTCTACGAGATCGCACTCCCCGCGCCCAAAGTCGCAGAACCAAACGCGCGCGCCAAGTCGCTGAAGGAGCTCGTCTCCGCGATGGAGCAGTTCTACGCCGGCCTCCTCTCAGTCGAGAGCGCAGCTCCGGGCGAGCCGCGCTATTACACGCTCGAGCTCGCGGTGCCCGCGGACGCTCCAGAGCTCCAGTTCTATGCGGCGATCCCGAACGCGAAGCGCGACCTTTTTGAAAAACAGATTCTCGCCATCTTCCCCGACGCGCACATCGCACCGCAACTGAACGACTACAACGTGTTTGCGCCAGGCGGGACCTCGCTCGCCTCGGTTGCTCACCTCGCAGAGCATCCGGCACTGCCGCTCAAGGACTACACTGACTTCGACTACGATCCGCTGAATGCTGTCCTCAACGCTTTTGCAAAAATAGAAAGCGCGGGTGAGGGCGCGGCGCTCCAGATCATCGTGGAACCTCGCGGCGAACGGCACGTGAAGCATTACCGCAAAATTCTTCAGGCACTCCGCAAAGGCGAGAAGAAGAAAACAGCATTCGCGACGCCCGAAACCGCGCTCGGGGAGTTCGCGCGCGAAGTCGGAAAGACATTCTTCTCGAGTAAGCCCAAAGACGTGGAGAAGGCAAAGGAGGCGGAGACGCGCCAGGCCGAGGCCAACAAGGCGGAGGTGGAGCAGGTCGAGAAAAAGATCGCAGCGCCCGTGGTCGGAACAACCATCCGCCTCGTCGTCTCCTCGGGCGACGCGGCGAAGGCGGACCAGGTGCTCGGCGAACTTGAAGCAGCCTTCAATCAGTTCGCGAACACGCAGGGGAATCGGCTTGAATTTGTGCGCGCCCCTTCGGGGCGCGCACAGAACGTTCTTGAAGATTTCTCCTTTCGCCTGCCGGAAGCCGCGGCGCTCCCCTTGTCGCTTCGCGAGCTCACGACGCTTTACCATTTCCCTCCAAGCGGCATAGAATCCTCGCCGCACTTGAAGCAGGCGCGCTTCACCCACGCATCGGCACCGCTCTCCCTGCCTCAAGCCGGTGCGCTCCTCGGCGTCAATTCCTACCGCGGGCAGGAGACGAATATCTATCTGGCCCCCGAGGATCGCCTGCGGCATCTCTATGTCATCGGTCAGACCGGCACCGGCAAGACCGGACTCTTGAAGTCGCTCATCATTCAGGACATGCATAACGGCGAGGGATGCTGCTTCATCGATCCGCACGGTTCGGACATTCTAGACGTGCTTGCGGCAGTGCCGCCCGAGCGGTATCAGGACGTTATTTATTTTGATCCCGCGGATCTCTCGCGGCCGTTTGGCCTCAACTTCCTTGAGTACGATCTCTCGCGGCCGGAACAAAAAACCTTCATCGTCAACGAGCTCCTCATGATCTTCCGCCGGCTGTATGGCGATATCCCAGAGTCAATGGGTCCTGCCTTCGAGCAATATTTCCGCAACGCGACGCAGCTCGTGATGGAGGATCCCGGGAGCGGCTCGACGATTCTCGACATTGCGCGCGTCCTCTCGAACAGCGAGTTTCGGCGGCAGAAGCTCGCGAAGAGCCTCAACCCCGTCATCAACCAGTTCTGGCAGGAGATCGCGACCAAAGCCGAGGGCGAAGCTTCGCTTCAAAATATTGTGCCGTATATCACCAACAAGTTCGACGACTTCACCGCCAACGACTTCATCCGCCCGATCGTCGGCCAACAAGAGTCCTCATTCAAGTTCCGCGAGGTGATGGATAGCAAGAAGATCCTGCTCGTGAATCTCTCGAAGGGCCGGCTCGGCGAGAAGAACGCAAACCTCCTGGGGCTCATCATCGTCGGAAAGATCTTCATGGCGGCGCTCTCGCGGGCCGATAATCCGCGCGCGCCCTATCCGCCCTTCTATCTCTATATCGACGAATTCCAGAACGTCACCACCGATTCCATCCCGGGCATCCTCTCGGAGGCGCGCAAGTATAAGCTCGCTCTCTCTCTCGCGCATCAATTCCTCAAGCAGATCGAGGACAACGTCCGAGATGCCGTCTTCGGCAACGTCGGCAATCTCGCGATCTTCCGCGTGGGCGAGGAGGACGGCGAATATTTCGCCAAGCAGTTCGCGCCCATCTTCACCGCGCTTGACTTCGTGAATATAGAAAACAGGAATGCGTACGTGAAGATGCTCGCTGCGGGCGTGCCGCAGAAACCTTTCGACATGCGCACCACAGATCTTCCGCGCACTAACCCCGCCCAGGTGGAGGATCTGGTGGAGCTCTCGGCGCTGACCTACGGCCGCGATCGTGCTACCGTAGAGAACATGATTCGAGAGCGTTACCTCTCGCACTGATATGGCACCCTTCAATGATGAGATGAAAGCTGCGTTCGAAGCGGCGCGCGCGAAGGCCGGCAAGCCCGCGCCCGAAGCGATCCCCGAGTCCCGAGCAGAAGCTCCATCTCCAGCGCCCCCAGAAGCTGCACTGCCCACGGAATCGGCGGTAGAGGTCGCGCTCGCTGCGCCGACCCCCGCACCGGTTGCGGAAGTTTCTCCGCCGACTCCGTCGGCCGCTGTCGAGGAGCCGCCGAAGAAGACCTACAGCGACCCCTGGCGCCAACCGAGAGTGGGCCTCAAGCTCGCGGAGGAGGAGATACAGGGCGGGATAGAGGTCGCGCATGGCGGGATTTTCCCCGAGGATTTGCACAAAGAGATGCGAGGGATTCTGAATGAGATTCGCACGGCGGTTGGAGCGGGGAATCAAGACGCCGTCAAGGCAGGCTTCCGCAAACTTCATACATTCGGCGATCATTACATCGCGCAACGAGCAGAGAACCGCAAAAATCTGATAGAGCCGCCGCAGTTCACGAAGCATTATTTAGAAACGGGAAAAGAATTTGAACGGCTGCAACGTGCGCTTGAAACGGCGGGGTATACCCCTACTGACCCCAGTTTCCTAGGAGCACTGCATGCCTCTATCGAGCAGCTGAAATACCGGAACGATCGCAGCGACTTCGCTGATGTGTGGGCGACACTGAAAGAAATACGACACCAACTACAAAAGAAGAAGGAAGAATCTCGCGAGAAGCGGAAACCAGAACCAAGCCGCAAACAAAAAAGCCCTAGGGCGGGGGCACCCGAGGTCGTTCCCGTGCAGCCGTTTGTTCCACCTCCGGAGCAGCCACAGGAGGAGATGGTGGATGAATCAGGGATCCGCGCGCCGCAATATGATGCCAGCAGAATGCAAGAGGGAGTCGACCGGGCCGGCTTCGGCGAGACAGCTCTGGCTGCTTCCGCGGCAACTGCGGAGCCAGAGATTCTGGATCTGAAATTGTCTGAGATGATTCCCGAAGGCCCGCCGATGCCGGAGGGCACGCGTCTCGAATGGAAGAAGAGGCTTAGCGACCTGATCGCAGGGGCCAAGGAAGGCTTCAAGCGGCACAAGAGCCCCGAGGAGCTCGCTGCGTTCCTCACGAAGTCAAGCGACGTTTGGGTGGAACGCGCAAAGAAACTCGGCGCATTCGCCGACAAGCACGTGGTCCAAAAGATCGAGTGGTACAACAAACAGCACCTGCTCACCAAGCTCGCGCTCACCGGTGCGCTCGTCGGCGGCGTCGCACTCACCTCAAGCGCGGCGCCTATTGTGTCCGGAATATTGTATGGAGCGCTGTATGGCCAGCGTGTTGTGGGTGGCATCGGCTTCGCGATGAACCGGCGCAGGGCCATCGATGCGAAAATCGCCGCAGGTGGTCGACACTGGCTTCAAAACGCATCGGCTCGAGATAGAAATATCTACGCCGCCGAACTCGCAGTCGCCTATTCAAGCGTCACGATGCTCCTCGGCCACGAGGCGGTAGTCGGACTTCAAGCGCTTGGAGCGGGAGAATGGCTCGGGAACTTGCTCGGGCATCATTCTCAACCCGCAGAGATTCCTGCGGCGCAGGCTCCACATGTTTTGCAAACGCCTTTCGCTGCCCCCCTGCCCGAAGCTGCGGCCCCAGCCGCTCCCGAGATGCCCTCGGTTGGAGCTTCAAGCGGCCACGGGTACGAGTATATGGCGAAACGCCTCTGGGAGCAGTTGCACGATCCCTCGCAGCACTTTGATACAACAAACGTTGACCCGCAAAGCGATCTCGGACGCCTGCTTGCCGCAGACAAGAGCTCGGTGGACGCGCTCGTGCATCGGCTCGCGAGCGACCACGGCTTTTACGAACAGGGGAGCGCGCTCAACGTGCGCATTGATCCCTCTGCGCATCTTACCTTCGTTGATGGCCAGCTCCATTTCTCCGACGCGACGCATCCGGATATGGTCAATGCGGAGCCGAACGCCCCGACCACGCCGGCTTATCACCCGGAGTCCGTAGAGGCACACGCACCGCCCGAGCCCGTACCAGCGCCCGAACACGCCGCGCCGCAGCTTGAGCCCCTAGCTCCGGCCGAGATAAGCCCTGCGCACCCCGAGCCGCCAGTCCCCGGCCACCCAGAGATCCGGCCGAATCACTTTGGGCTGCGTATCGACGACCATGTCGTCGGGCGTTTTGTGGACGCTGCGGGCAACAAGATTCTCTACGGCGGCTCGCTTGTCGAGCGAGGACAGGCCGCGCTTGACTGGGCAGCTCGGGATCACAGCGCGACGCTCTACTTCGACTCGACGAAGTCCGGCTTCCTCGGCCTTTTCAAGGGTCCGCCGGAGATCAGTCAGGCCTTTTGGGATCCGGCGACGAATTCCGTACAAATTTCGACCAGCGTCCCAAACGCGCCTGGAGAAATTTTCAATCCGAAATTGGTTGAGATGCATCTGCCGAGCGCTGAGGACCTCGCGGCCCGTGTCCCCAACGGCAACTGACGCGTACACACTCCATGCTATGATTCCCGCTATGCCTGATGAAATGACCAAAGCAGTCGCGGAGGATCTCGGGATCAGCGATCTCTCGAGCGAGCAGCAGCAGCAGCTCATCGAGCAGTTCGGCGCGCTTACGCTCAAGGCCGTGACTGTTTCAGTGTTGGAGAAGATGCCGGAGAACAAGCGGGAGGAATTCGCCGCGCTCTCGGAGCGCGGCGACGCCGGCGCACTCAAGGCCTTCCTTGACGCCGCCGTGCCCGGCCACGAGCAGGTAGCGCGCGCGGCGGTTGCCGAGGAGGTCAAACGTTTTAAGGAGTTCCAGGCCGCCGCCTGATATAATCATTACCCTATGAATAAAATTCACACCGCCGTCGCCGTCGCACTTGCGATCATAGTTGTTGGAGTCTTCTTTATTTTCCCGAGTCTTTCGCCCTTTCGCACCGCCCCAAAAGTATTAGGAACTAACTCAACCACTATGCCCACCCCGACTGATCAACTCCAGATTGTTGATGAAAGCGTGGGTGCCGGGGCCGCCGCAGAGGCGGGCGACACTGTCACCGTCAACTACGTCGGCTCGCTCGAGGACGGCACGGTCTTCGACGCTTCCGCGAACCACGGCACCAATGGTTTCACCTTTACGCTCGGCGCCGGCCAGGTGATCAAGGGTTGGGATCAGGGCATCCTCGGCATGCAGGAGGGCGGCAAGCGCAAGCTCGTCGTCCCGCCCGCGCTCGCCTATGGCGATCAGGGCGCGGGGAGCGTCATCCCGCCGGGCGCCACTCTCATGTTTGAAGTTGAACTGCTGAAGGTACAAAAAGCGAAGTAAGAAATAGACAAAAATAAATCGCGTCCGCCAGTTGGCGGACGCGATGTTGGTTCGCGCGTCGACTACTTTCCGACCGCCGGCCCATGCCAGTCTGGCATGTGTTCGGCGAGTCCGGGCGCCGGCGAGTTCCGGTTGTTCCGGCTGCGGACGTAGCTCGCGGTAACGTGGACGTTATGAAAGAGCGAGTTCCCGTTCGCATCCTTGTATTCCTTTCCGTCCTCCTCGATATCGCGAATCGCTCGCTCGAGCGAATCACCGACTGAAGCGTCGCCGTCATAGGAGTGGGTGACCATTCCGTTGACGCACCCGCCGAGGCCGTAGGTCACACCGGTGACGCCTGCCGCGGGGCCGGCCGCCACGCCCGGATAGAAAACGGTTTGTGAGCCGCCGCCGACTGCGCCGGCTCCGGCGTAAGGAATGCCCTCGCTCGCACACGCTTCGCGGTTGCTCGAGGTCTGCCAATCGATCTGGATCTGCAGCCGATCTGCAACATCCTGGACCGCGAGGTATTGCGTATAAAGCAAAGGATTTTCGCCCGTTCGGGGGTCCCAATCCGATTTAGTAATTTTGATCTTCACCATCGGGTCGTCGCTGTTGCCGTTGAAGACACCAGCGCTCAGCATGGGCGTCTGGCAGCCCGAGAGAGCGAGAGCGACCACGACCGCGAGACCGAGGAGATATAAACCTTTCATGGAACGAACTCCTTGTTGGGGCCAAGTCGGGATCGACTCGGTAGAACCCCTCTGGAGAGCACCCTACATGAATAAATTTCTTTGTCAAACCGCCCCACCAACCCGGTTGATGGGGCAACAAGCAAAAGAAAAAGGCGGACCGGAGTCCGCCTGCATCGTTTCAGGATCCCTTTTTCGCCTCGTTTTCAAACGATTGCGCGACTTGCTCAAGCGCCTTGATGAGAGAGACCCGCCCGTTCTCCATGTCAGAGAATGCCGCGACCGAGAAAAGGCCCAGTTTCTGTAACCCATCATTGATGTATTCGAGCGCCACGTTAGACATCATTCGCCACCAATCGTCTTCACTTTGTTCCTGCTCGGCGCTCGATTCCGGGCCGCCAAAGTAGTAATAAGCGGTTCGCAGCACATGGCCGTCGCCAGAGAGGATTTTGGTCCTCTTGCTCCAGACGCCAAATCCCTTCGGGCCCATGGCAACCACGCCGCCCTCGGTATATACCTCCGGATCCTTAAGCGTCTCGATAGTTTTACGCACGATCCCTGTGAGAAGCAACGGATGAATTTTTGGTAGATTCTCTTTGCGTGCCCTATCCCAGAGGTCAATCTCCGGTGTTAGAGCAGCGCGGGCGGCCGCTTGGTCCGCACGTAGATGTCTGCGCATAATGCCTCCTCTGTTCAGAACGCGTCTTTGAGCATCGACTTCTGGCGCCCGGTCACGGGCGTCTCCTGCGTGCGTGGCCTCTCGCATTGTTATACACTAAAAAAATGTTAGCGCAATTCAAACTCCATCTGCCGTTTCAGCCCGCGGGCGACCAGCCCGCGGCCATTACATTGCTGGAGGAAGGATTAGAGAAGGGCATGCGGCACCAGACTCTGCTTGGCGCGACGGGGACCGGCAAGACGTTCACAGTGGCGAACGTGATTGCGCAGTTTGGCAAGCCGACCCTCGTGCTCGCGCACAATAAGACGCTCGCGGCCCAGCTCGCGCAGGAGTACCGCGAGTTCTTCCCCGATAACGCCGTCCACTATTTCGTCTCCTATTACGACTATTATCAGCCCGAGGCGTACATTGCGCACTCCGACACCTACATCGAGAAAGAGGCACAAATCAACGCGGAGATAGACCGGCTCCGCCACGCCGCAACGCAGGCGCTCCTCACCCGACGCGACGTCATCATCGTCGCGTCGGTCTCTGCTATCTACGGCCTCGGTTCGCCGGAGGAATACGAGAAAGTCAATGTAAAAATAGAGAAAGGGAAGCCAGAGAACCGCTCTGCTCTGATCAGGAAACTTACTGGGATTTATTTTGAGCGCACCAATGCCGACCTCGAGCCGGGAAAGCTGCGCGCGGTGGGGAACACAGTGGAGTTTATGCCGGTGAACGAAAAAGCGATCTATCGTATCTCGTTCCTGCCTGCGCAGGCAGGCGATGGCGAAAGGGTCGCGCGCATCGAGAAGCTCGATTACATCTCGCGAGCCAAGCTTGGCGAGCCAAAAGACGTTTTTGTTTTCCCAGCCAAGCACTTCATCACGAGCGAAGCCGAGCGCAATCGCGCAATAGAAGATATCAAAGTAGAGCTCAAGGAGCAGCTCGCCAAGTTTAAGCGCGAGGAGAAGCCACTCGAAGCCGAGCGCCTCAAGCGTCGCACGCTCCACGACCTCGCGCTCATCCGCGAGATTGGCTACACGAGCGGCATCGAGAACTACTCGCGGCACTTCGACGGCCGCGCGCCGGGAGAGCCGCCGCATACTTTGCTTTCGTATTTTCCGCACGTGACACGCCGAAGTCCCGACGGGACGAAGGCGGTCGCTCCCGATTTTCTAACGGTAATCGACGAGTCGCACGTCACCGTCCCGCAGTTGGGCGGCATGTATGCGGGCGATAAGTCGCGCAAGGATGTGCTCGTCGAACACGGCTTCCGCCTCCCCTCGGCGCGCGACAATCGCCCACTCCAGTTCGAGGAGTTCGAGGAGCGCGTGGGGCAAGTTATTTATACGTCCGCGACCCCGGGGCCCTACGAGAAGCAGCGCTCCGAGCAGATAGTAGAGCAGATCATCCGTCCGACCGGCCTCGTCGACCCGGAGCTTATGGTGCGTCCTGTCTCCGAAAGTACAAAGGACATCGTAAGTCCTTTGCCTGACAAAGGACTTACGATGTCCCCGTATCGAGGACAGGTGAATGATTTTATAGAAGAAGCCGCGACCGTCATCGGTCGTGGTGGCAGAGCTCTTGCGACAACTCTGACGAAGCAGATGGCGGAAGACCTCGCGGCCTTTCTTAATGGCCGCGAGGTCTTCCGTGGTGAGCGAAGTCGAACCACGGGCACCCTTCGACAAGCTCAGGGTGAAGGTACTCAGCTCCTACGGGCTGAGTACCTTCACAGCGACGTGAAGACGATAGACCGCATCGACATCCTCTCCAACTTCCGCAAAGGCAAGTTCGACATTCTCGTCGGCGTCAATCTCTTGCGCGAGGGGCTCGACCTGCCCGAGGTGGAGCTGGTGGGCATCTTGGATGCGGATAAAGAAGGATTTTTGCGTTCGGAAACATCTTTGATTCAAACGATAGGCAGAGCCGCACGCAATGTCTTGGGCAAAGTGGTCCTCTACGCCGACCAGATGACGGGCTCTCTCGAGCGGGCGATAAGTGAGACCAACCGCCGCCGCGATATCCAGCTCGCCTACAACAAGAAGCACGGCATCACCCCTAAGACGATACAAAAAGAAATCCGCGATATCGCGGAATCGATGCGGAGCGAGCATGATAAGACCATTAGCGAACTCCTCGCGCTCGACACCATCGCCTACAAGGACGATCCAGCCGCCTTCATCAAACGCAAGCGACAGGAGATGGGCGCGGCAGTCGAACAGCTCGATTTCGAAACCGCCGCGCTTATAAGGGACGAGATTTATAAGCTGGAAGGCGTTACCTCAAAAAAGAAACCCCGCTCCCGCAAACCACCACACCAATGAACATTGGTGTGGTGGCAAACCGCTTCCCGGAGATTAGAGGAATGTTAGAATGAAGCGATGCCAGATGGGAAGAAACTCGTAAACATTGCCTACGTTGATGCCGCGAATCTCGATAAGGCGCTTTGACTGACCTTGTTGTGGAAGTTGGATTATAAGAAGTTTCGAGTCTGGCTTTCAGACAAATACGATGTCGAACGCGCTTATATCTTCATAGGTTTGATTCCAAAATATAAAGATCTGTACACTTATCTTCAGGAGTGCGGGTTTACACTTGTGTTTAAGGACGTTCTTTTTGATAAGCTCGGTAGAGCGAAAGGAAACTGCGACTCCGATCTGTTAATGCAGGCAAGTGTCGATTTATACGAAGGCAATTTAAACAAAGCGGTTATTGTGGCAAGTGACGGTGACTATGCTCCTTTGATAAAAGTCTTGATGGTTAAAGACAAGCTAAAAACCATCTTATCTCCAGCACCAGCTGAAAAATGTTCAATTTTACTTAAGCGTATGAACGTCTCCATTGCCTACGTGAACGATCAAAGGTCACTGCTCGAATTAGTGCCCGATTCAGAACCAGAGGTCTAAAAAGAAAAAGCCCCCGGTAGAGACGAGCTCCACAAGGGTCCCTTTCGTGGTGATTGAGCCCATTATACATGCGCCAGATTAAATTTCAATGAGGTGGGGATAGTCCTCAAAATACCCGATTTCGACCCATAAATTCGAGGGCACCGGGCCTAAGTTTAAAAAGCCCCGCTCCCGCAAACCACCACACCAATGAACATTGGTGTGGTGGCGAACCGCTTTCAGGTTCTTAGGTTTGATATAATGAACAACATGAAAGGCCTGACGGACTTTAAAAACTTTGGCGCTCTCGATATAAGGGTAGGTAGGATAACGAATGTAGAAGATGCTCAGACGAAGAAGCCGACCTATCGAATTACCGTAAATCTTGGCCCAGAAGTTGGTACAAAGATATCCTGTGGAGCGTACCGGAATTATCCTAAAGAAGAACTAATCGGAAAGCTCATCATTGCGGTCGTTAATCTGGAAACTAAGAAAATGGGGCCCGAGAAATCAGAGATTCTTATTCTTGGTGTCCCAAACGAAAAAGGAGAAACAATATACCTCATGCCGCAGTCAGAAGTTTCTCTTGGCGTGCAGGTCTTCTGATTCGTGATACACTGCTTCCGTACCTGCCCCGCCACGGGCAGGGAATTTTCGTGAAAAACCCTCCGACAAAACCTCAAAGCAAGCACCATAAGCACGGCTCGGATTGGCTCCGGGTGAAGGGCGCGCGCACCCACAACTTGAAAAATGTGAACGTGGACATCCCGCGCGGAGCGATGACCGTCATCACCGGCCTCTCGGGAAGCGGCAAGTCCTCGCTCGCCTTCGACACTATTTTCGCAGAAGGGCAGAGGAGATATGTGGAATCGCTCTCCGCCTACGCGCGACAGTTCTTAAACCAAATGGCGAAGCCGGATGTGGACGAGATCACCGGCCTCTCGCCCGCCATCTCGATTGATCAAAAGAGCCGTTCGAATAATCCGCGCTCGACGGTAGCGACGGTGACCGAGATCTACGACTACCTGCGCGTGCTCTACGCGCGCGCGGGCCAGCCCTACTGCATCCACCACGACGTGCCGATCTCGCGGCTCTCGAAGGAGGAGATGATCAAGCTGATTCTCAC
>JACQBN010000027.1 GCA_016194455.1 Candidatus Kaiserbacteria bacterium
GGGAAATTTCAAGCCGTTTTGAATTCAGTAAGGCCAAAAGCGGGCTTTTCTTGAATAAAATCAAAAAATTAGTTATCATAATCTTACAGATAAAAGTATAACATATTTTTATACTATCAAAACTTGGATACTATGGCAACAATCGGTGAAAACATTAAAAGACTAAGAACTAAGCAAGGAATAAGCCAAGACGACTTGGCGCGTAAAGCCGAACTTAAATATTCAACCCTTGCGAAAATCGAGGGCGATTTTGTGAAGAAACCGGGCGTACAGATGGTCGCAAAAATTGCTAAGGCATTAGACATTTCTATAGAAGATCTACTCAAATGACCCTAGCCGAACTTTGGAATATTTGCATAAAGTTTATGTGGGACAAGGAATATATCCTTGGATTAGATCAGTTTCTCAAATCCCAAAAAGTTAAGACAATTTTGGACTCTGCGGGCGGTACCGGATTTCCGGCTATCGCGCTTAAAAAGCAAGGATGGAATATTACATATTCCGATGGGAGCCAGCAAATGTTTGATTTTTTTGAAAAGGAATTACGAAAAGAAAATTTCTAAATTCCTCACCATCTTATTAACTGGATAGAATTGTCTGATAAATTCTCGAAAAAATTTGACGCGGTGTTGTGTCGTGGAAATTCGCTCGTTTATGTAGATTCTTGGGACGATAACAAAATTCAACAGATAACGCTCGAGAATATCAAAAAATCTTTGCGAGAATTTTTAAACATTCTTACTCCGAACGGTTTGTTGTACGTAGATATTATCAACAAAAAAGAATTTGACCACCCCTTATATCCGATCGTTGAGGAATTTGGAGAGAAAATAATTGACGGAAAGAAAATCAAACTGACATGGGAATTGACGCATGATTATGAAAAACGAAAACGAACATGGAAATCAATTTTGCTGATTGATGGAACGCGATACGAATTTTCATACTTCAGCTACCTTTTGCGTCATGAAGAACTAACCGCAATGATGAAGGAAGCGGGATTCAAAAATGTAGAGAGAGTGGATATAAAAGGTGAAAGAAACTATAATGTTTTTGTTGGTTACCGGTAAAAGAACTTGCCGCAAAAGAAAAACTTGAAATCGTCCTTTCCGCTCCGGTTCAAGGCGAGGCGGGCGGAAGGGGGGTGTGGGGGGAATTCTGCCCGCCGAGCCCAGAGAGTTCTGTTCGGATATTTTCAAACAGACACCGCAAAACAAAAAGCGCAGCGACTATGTTTTGCGAGAGTGCTGAGGCCCTACGAAGTGCTCCGCTCGGCATGTGCTATGATCAGATATGGTTGTCGTACTCAACTTCGGGAGCCAGTTCGCCCACCTCATAGCTCGAAGAGTGAGAGAGCTCGGCGTGCGGGCCGAAGTTCTACCCTTTGATACTCCGGCACCAGAAATACAGAGGCATCAACCCGTCGGTATTATCTTCTCTGGCGGACCCGCCTCGGTTATCGAGAAGGGGAATCCACGTCCAGACAAAAACATTTTCACGCTCGGCATCCCCGTGCTCGGCATCTGCTACGGCCATCAACTCATGGCCCAGATGCTCGGCGGGGAAGTCACTACCGGCGAGCGGTGGGAATTTGGGAAGGAAATTCTGACGCTGAACACCCGTCAAGGCCTTTTCAACGGGCTTCGAACTCGCGAGGTCGTTTGGTTCTCGCACGGCGACCACGTCACACGGCTCCCGAAGGGCTTCATAGACCTCGCCTCTACTCCCGCGTGCGCACACGCTGCGTTTGCGGATGCGAAACGTGGACTTTTTGGCATCCAGTTCCACCCGGAGGTGAGCCATACCGCTTGCGGCACGAAGCTGCTCGCGAATTTCCTCTTTTCTATCTGCAAAGCAAAGAAAGATTGGCGCATACCTTCTCTCATGCGAAGCATCGTTCTCGACATCAAGCAGGAAGTAGGCCAGAAGCACGTCGTGGGAGGCATTTCAGGCGGCGTGGACTCGCTCGTCGCCGCAACCTTGCTCCACCGGGCGATCGGGAACCGCCTCCATCCGGTGCTTGTCGATACAGGGCTCTCGCGAGAGGGGGAAGTTGCGCAGGTCGGCTCTTACCTCCGACATCATGGGTTCAAAACACTCCACGTCGTTGACGCGGCCGAAATATTTCTACGCCGCTTGCGTGGCGTCACCGACCCAGAGCAGAAAAGGAAAGCCATCGGGCATACGTTTATAGAAGTCTTTGAGAAGACGATTCGCACTAAACTAAAAAAGTATCCCATCGCATATCTAGCGCAAGGGACTATTTATCCGGATCGGATTGAATCCGCGTCGATATCAAAAGCTGCGGCAAAAATTAAGAGCCATCATAACCTCACGCTGCCGGAGAAGCTCGGCTTCAAAATTCTCGAGCCGCTGCGAGATTTATACAAAGACGAAGTGCGTCGCGTCGGAGAATCGCTCGAGCTACCGAAAAAATTGTTATGGCGACACCCGTTTCCGGGCCCTGGGCTTGCGGTGCGCATCGTGGGCGAGGTGACGCAGGAGCGGCTCAAGATTTTACGCGCGGCCGACGCGATATTTATAGAAGAGCTTCAAAAGAGTGGCGAGTACAAAAAGATCTGGCAAGCCTTTGCCGCGCTCCTGCCGCTCAAGGTCGTCGGCGTAATGGGCGATGCGCGGACCTATGACTCTGTCATCGTGCTTCGCGCTGTCGACTCGGTCGATGGCATGAGCGCTGATTGGCACAAGATGCCGGACGAACTCTTGGAGAAAATCTCGAGCGCAATTGTCGGGAAAGTACGCGGCGTTAATCGCGTGCTCTATGACGTCACACAGAAGCCGCCCGCTACGATAGAATACGAATAGATGCTCTGAGCAAGATCGTTTCGCTCGCTCGGCAGGTAGCGACCTCTTCTTACCCCTAGTTTTCTGCCCTTCGGCCCCCCGCGACTCGTTTTAGAGACTTCGGCAGGGTTTGCGCGCCGCCACGGCGTCGAGACGGGCAGTGTGCTGGTCTTGAAAAACTTCGAAGGCGTTTTGAAGTGAGCTATCCACAGGCCACTGACGGCCGCGGGGGGTACAATAGGTCTCACCTATTACCCATTGCTCTTTCCTCCCATGCCTAAACTCGCTAAAGCTCCCGTCGCCCCGCGCACTAACTTGAAAAAGCCCCCGCTCGTCTCGAAAGAGACTGTGCGCTATCGCGAAATCATCCCGCAGATAGAAAAACGCGATGGCAGACTCGTGCCGTTTGATTTCGATCGGATTGTAGAGGCGATTTGGAAGGCGATGGCGGCCGCGCAGGAGGGCAATCGCGAGGACGCATCCCTGGTTGCGCATCAGGTGGCCGGAGAGCTCGCACGTTTTTCTAAAAAGTATAAGAATTTTTTGCCGGGCGTGGAGGGTATCCAGGATTCGGTGGAGAAATATCTCATTCTCAACGACTTCGTGAAGACGGCGAAGGCGTACATCCTCTATCGCGACAAGCGCGCACAGATGCGCGCGAACGAAGCAGCGGTGCCAGCCGAAGTGCGCGCGAAGATTGCGGAGAGCAGCAAATATTTTCAGAACTCGTACCAAGAATTTATTTTCTATCAATTTTATTCCCGCTGGAACGATGACGCCGGGCGTCGTGAGACGTGGGTCGAAGCGATCGACCGTTTCATGACCTTCATGCGCGAGCGCATCGGGGAGAAAGTGACCGAAGCGGAGTACGCCGAAGTGCGCGATGCGATTCTCAAGCGCGACGTGTGTCCCTCGATGCGTCTCCTCTGGTCAGCGGGGCGCGCTTGCCGCGCCACCGACGTCACTGCTTACAACTGCGCCTACATCGCGCCCACAAGCTGGCGCGATCTCTCCGAGATCATGTATGTCTCCATGTGCGGCGCGGGTTGCGGCTTCGCGGTGGAGCCCGAGAACGTGGAGAAGTTCCCGCAGATCCAGAAACAGAGCGGCAAGCATGCGCCCGCGATCGTCGTTGCGGACAGCAAGGTCGGCTGGTGCGAGGCGTTCACCAAGGCCTGCGAGACATGGGCCTCGGGTCTCGATGTTGAGATTGACTATTCGCACATCCGCCCGGCGGGCTCACGGCTTCAGACGATGGGCGGCCGCGCCTCGGGCCCCGCGCCGCTTCAGGAGCTGATGCAGTTCACCCGCCGGAAAATGCTCGCGCGCCAAGGCCGACGGCTGACCCCGCTCAATCTCCACGACATCATCTGCCAAATCGGGCTCATCGTGGTCGCCGGCGGAGTCCGCCGTTCCGCCCTTATTTCGCTCTCCTCGCTCGACGACGCCGAGATGCGCGACGCGAAGAAGGGCGCCTTCTGGCAGACCGAGGGGCAGCGCTCCATGGCGAATAACTCCGCTGTCTACGACGCACGACCCTCCGCAGCGGAATTCCTGCAGGAATGGACCTCGCTCGTCACGAGCGGTTCGGGCGAGCGCGGCATCTTCAACCGCGGCGACCTCGAAAAGCAGGTGCCGAAGCGCCGCTGGGATATCTTGCAGGATAAGAAGCAGATCGGCGTGAACCCGTGCGGAGAGATTTACCTCCGTTCAAAACAATTTTGTAACCTCACTTCTATCGTCGTCCGCCCCGAGGACGATATGGAGAACTTGACGCGCAAGATGCGTATCGCGACCATCCTCGGCACCTACCAAGCGACGCTGACCAACTTCGAATATCTCTCGCCGGAGTGGAAGGAGAACTGCGAGGAGGAGCAACTGCTCGGCGTCTCTATTACCGGTTACTACGACAACGCCGTCGTGCGCAATGATGAGAATCTGGGAACCCTGCGCTCGGTCGGCGAGAAGGTGAACAAACAGTACGCGAAACGTTTCGGGACAAATCCCTCGACCGCGATCACCTGCGTGAAGCCTCACGGCAATTCCGGCCAGCTCCTTGGGGTAGGCTCGGGCATGCACCCATGGTACGCACCCTATTACATCCGCCGCGTGCGCATCAGCATCAACGATCCCTTGTTGCGGCTTGCGCAGGAGCAGGGCGTGCCGATGCATCCGGAGGTGGGCTACTCGACCAGCAACGCAACGACGATGGTACTCGAGTTTCCGGTTAAAGCTCCTGAGGGAGCGGTCGTCTCGCGCGATGTCTCCGCGCTTGAGATGCTCACCGAATGGAAGCGCCTGAAAACGCACTTCACCGACCACAATCCCTCGGTCACGATCTATGCGAGCGACCATGAATGGCTCGCGGTCTCGCACTTCGTGTACGAAAACTGGGACATCGTGGGCGGACTCTCTTTCCTCCCGAGGAGCGATCACGTCTACCAACTCGCGCCCTACGAGGAGATTGCCCAAGAAGAATACGAGCGACGAATCAAAGAGCTTGGGACACTCGACTTCTCCAAGCTCGTGCTCTACGAGAAGCACGACCAGACAAGTGGCGCCAAGGAACTCGCCTGTGCTGCCGGTACCTGCGAGATTATCTAAAGGGCGTGGTAATGAAAAAGCGCGCCATTAGGCGCGCTTTTTCATTTTGTTGGATCGGGCCGATAAGCCGGATTCTGTTCGCCCCACGAAACTTTAGCGTAGTGGGGTCTGGCAGTCATTTATCTGGGTCCCTCGTTGCCTCGGGACTCAAGCGGCACTTCCGCCGTCCGCCAACTGGCGGACGGCGGACACGGCCTTGCATGCGGGTAAGGATTTTGCCGTTGCATCCCGCACATTAACTGTGCGGCTCGCCCTTCGGGATTACCCTCGGGGCGGGTTCCTTCTTGCGGAGGAACCCGTCTCTGTTCGCACCTCGCGCCTCGCGGCGTGCGGGGATTACCCGCTACCTTTTCCCTCGTCCGTCAATCGGCGGACCCGGGATGCATGTCCGGACTTTCCTCCCCTCGGGATTATCCTCAGGGCGATTGCCCAGCCCAGTCCGCCCCCACTATACCACATTTTCAAGCTTGTGGAGAAAAGCCGGCGAGGCTTGCGGAATCGTGTACACTAGTTCCATTATCCGTTAGCGTTACTTCAGGTATGCCGCCACAGACAACTTCAGTGCCTCGGTTCTCCTTCGAACGCGCGATTCAATGGGCGCTCGTCGCGACGCTCATCGCCGCCGCAATCGTCTTTATCCCGAGTACCTCCATACCTTTCGCCGCGACGAAACTCTTTGTCATCGCGGGCGGAGCGATTATCACGCTCGCGCTCTATGTCCTCGCGCGTCTCTCGCGCGGCAACATTATCTTGCCGCCCATCGTGCTCGTCGGCGCGCTCTGGCTGCCGGTCGCTGCCTACGCGCTCTCGACCGCGTTCTCGGGCGTTTCCTTTGCGAGTGCGTTCTGGGGTAACGGTGCCGAGGCGGACACGCTCGGCTTTGTCCTTGCGCTCGCGGTCCTCGGCACACTCGCCGCACTCACGCTCCGGCGCTCCGAGCAGTATCAATTCTTCTTCACCGTACTCGGATACGCGATTGGCTTCGTCGCGCTCGTGGAGCTCGTCTTCCTCGTTGTCGGCCAGTTCGCGCCCGGCACACTCTCGCCCTCGTTCTCCGTCGTCGGCACCTATACCGACTTCGCGACGCTGCTTGGCCTCGGCATCATCAGCACCCTGCTCACGTTGCGGTTCCTCGAGGTGAACACGCGCGCCCGCACGCTACTCCTCATCCTTGGCGGTGTCTCTCTCGCATTCCTCGCGGTCGCGAATTCGTCGCTCGTCTGGACACTGGTCGCCCTGGTCGCGCTCGGGCTCTTTGTCGAGGCCGTGATGCGCCGCAATCCTGCGGGCGGCGAACGCGACCTCGAGAACGCCGCGCTTCTTGAGGAAACGCCCGTCTCCGGAGAGGGCAGGGGTGAGCGCTCGCTCGCCGCGCCTCTCGTCGTGCTTGCGGTATCGCTCTTTTTCCTTATCGGCGGAACCTTGGGCGGTGCACTCGCGAATGCGCTCCACGTGAACGTGTTTTCGGTACGCCCGTCCTGGCAAGCCACCCTTACTGTGGGCCGCCAGGTCTACGCGCATTCGCCGCTTTTCGGCAGCGGGCCCGACTCCTTCGGAGGACAGTGGCTCAAATATCGCGACTCGGCGCTTAACGCCAGCGTCTTCTGGAACTTGGACTTCACGAGCGGGATCGGTTTCATCCCGACCTCATTCGTGACGACCGGGCTTCTCGGCGCCCTCGCCTGGCTCGCCTTCCTTGGCCTCTTCCTCTTCGTCGGGGGCCGCGCGCTCATCTTCCGCTCCTCGCAAGATCCCTTCCAGCGTTTCGTCGCTGTGCTCTCCTTCCTTGCGAGCATCTATCTCTTCGCGATTGCCCTCTTCGCTTCGCCGGGCCTTGTCGTGCTCGTGCTCGCCTTCGTCTTCGCCGGCCTCTTCGCCTCAACACTCCGCCACACGAGTGGCAGCGGGCAGTGGGGTGTCGTCTTCGCTCACGCGCCGCGCGCCGGGTTCGTCATCGTATTCGGCTTCACCCTGCTCTTGCTCGGCGCGATCGCAACTGCGTACTCGCTCACCGAGCGCTATCTCGCGCAGATTAATCTAACGCGCGCCACCGCGGCGCTTAACTCGGGTAAACTAGATGCAGCGGAAAGTGCCACCCAAGCCTCGCTCGCCTTTGCCCCTAGCGCGGCGGCATATCAAGTTGAGGCACAAGTTGCGCAGTTACGCCTCGGTCAGATTGCGGCCTCCACGACGCTTGCGCCCACCGACGCCGCGAAGAAGTTCCAAGCCGCGCTCTCCTCCGGCGTCAATGCCGCGCTCACCGCGACGCGCCTTGATGCATCTGGATACCAGAGCTGGATCATCTTGGGGAATCTCTATACTTCGGTCGTGCCCTTGAGGGTCCAGGGCGCATACGAGAACGCGCAGATCGCGTATCAGAAGGCCGCAGTCCTCAACCCGACTGCGCCGAGCATCCCGTATCTTGAGGCGCAACTTGAGATCGCCAAAGGGAACGACAAGGCCGCCACGGACGCCCTCAAGCAGGCGATTAGTCTCAAGCAGGACTACACGCAGGCGATCCTGCTCCTCTCCCAGCTTGAGGTGCGCGACGGGAATGTGAAGGATGCGCTTGCCGCCGCGGAAGCCGCTGCCTACTTCACCCCCACCGACGCGAACGTTCTCTTCCAGGTCGGCATCCTCCGCGCCGCGAACAACGACGCATCGGGAGCGACCCAAGCGCTCATAGCTGCGGTTTCCGCGAACGCGCAGTTCGCAAACGCGCGTTACTTCCTCGCCGCGCTCTATGCCAAGAAGGGCGATTATGCCAACGCGCTTGGACAACTCCAAGCCGCCGCCGCTCTCTCCGATGCGAACGCGAAGGCGCTTGCTCCGCAGATTGCTTCGCTCGAGGCAAATAAAAATCCGTTCTCCGCAAATCTCTTCGCCGCCCCCTCCGCCCCGGTCAGCCCGTAACCATTTTCCTCCGCTCTCGTTCTCGAGTAGTATAGAGCGATGGTGGGGAGACTCTTCGAGCGGCTCGCGACTCCGGTACGCGGCCTGCATCAGGCCGCGTACCTGCTTGCCGCTCTCACGCTGGCCTCGCAGGCGCTCGCCCTGCTGCGCGATCGCACCTTCGCCCACGCATTTGGCGCGGGGCACGTGCTCGATCTCTACTACGCCGCGTTTCGCATCCCGGATCTCGTCTTCGCGCTCGTCGCGAGCTTAGTTTCGGCATACGTGCTCATTCCGCGCATCGCCGGGCTCGATCGCGAGGCGACCCGCCGGCTGATCAGCGAGTCCTCTTCCTTCCTCCTCATTGCGGGAGGAACGCTTTGTCTTGTGCTTGCGATTTTTGCTCCGACACTTCTTTTTATTCTCTATCCCGACTTCGCCGCCTCCCCGCTGCGGGATCCGTTTATCCTCCTCACGCGGATTCTCTTGCTGCAGCCGATTATTCTCGGCATCTCGGGCATCGTCACGAGTGTGACGCAGGTGCATCGGCGCTTCGTCCTCTTCGCGCTCTCGCCGGTGCTCTACAACCTCGGCATTATCCTTGGCACCGTTTTCCTCTATCCGCGCTTTGGGTTGCCGGGCATCGGGATTGGCGTGGTGGCGGGCGCGCTCGCGCACGCGGCGATACATATCCCGGTACTCCGCAACGCGGGCGTCCTGCCGCGCCTCACGCTGCCGCGCGTTCGCGATCTTCTGCCCCTTATCCGCGATTCAATCCCGCGCTCGCTCGCGCTCGGGATGGGGTCGCTGACCGCTCTCGTATTGACCGCCTTCGCCTCGCGGATCGGGACAGGCTCGGTCTCGGTCTTCACCTTCGCTTTCAACCTCGAGGCGGTGCCGCTCGCGCTCATCGGCGCCTCGTATGCAGTTGCGGCGTTCCCGGCGCTCTCGGAGGCCTCGGCGCTTCGGGATAAAGAGGAGTTCACTCGTGTGCTTGTAGCCTCCGCGCGCCACATCATCCTCTGGTCCACCGTCTTCCTCGGCCTTATTGTCGTGCTCCGCGCCCATATCGTGCGCGTCGTCCTTGGGACCGGCGCTTTCGGCTGGGGCCCGACCAGACTCACGGCCGCACTCCTCGCCCTCCTCGTCCTCGGTCTTCTCGCTCAAGGGCTCGTGCTCCTCTTCTCCCGCGCCCTTTACGCGGCGAAGCAATCGTGGCGCCCGCTCCTCTACCAATTTACGGGAGGAGCTCTCACCGTTCTTTTCGCCCTTTACTTTCTCTCTCTGCCCGCCACAGGCCTGCCCGCGGAGCTCGCCACGTGGTTGCGGGTCGGCGATGTGGCTGGTTCGCGAATTCTGCTTGTCGCGCTCGCCTCGACAATCGGCCAGATATTCTTGCTCGCGCTTTCGCTCATCGCGCTGCGGAAAGAGGCGCCCCAGCTTACCTCGCGCCTGCTTGCACCACTTGCGGGCGGACTTCTTGCGGCGGTTGCGGGCGGCGCGGCGACGTACGGCATTCTCACGATTGAGGGCGGCATCGCGCCCCTGACCACGCTCGTCGCTGTCGCGACCGAGGGGCTCGTCGCGGGCGCCGTCGGCCTCGCTGCCTCGGCCGCCGTGCTTTCCTTGATCGGCAACGAAGAATTCCGCGATGTCACCGCATCGCTGCGGCGTTTCGCCGAGGCGCGTCTCTTCCTCCCGCCCTCTGCCGAAGAGCCGGCCCATCACTAGCACTAGCTATGGAGACACGGATCAGGAACTTCAGCATCATTGCGCACATCGATCACGGCAAATCAACGCTCGCCGACCGTTTGCTCGAAAAGACGGGGACCATTCCGGAGCGCCTGATGCGCGACCAGTATCTCGACAAAATGGATCTGGAACGCGAGCGCGGTATCACGATCAAGATGCAGCCGGTGCGGATGCAATATAAAGAATATATTTTGAATCTCATCGACACGCCGGGGCATATCGACTTCTCGTATGAGGTGTCGCGCGCCTTACGGGCGGTCGAGGGTGTGTTGCTGCTGGTGGACTCGACTCAAGGGATCCAAGCGCAGACGCTCACGACGCTCGCCGCGGCGCAGGCCGCCGGTTGCACAATCGTTCCGCTCGTTTCTAAGATTGACTCGCCTGCGGCGCGCACCGAGGAAGTGCGGGCCGAGCTCGCACAGTTGCTTACGGTAGACCCGAGCACGGTGCTCGGCGTCTCGGGCAAGACGGGGGAGGGAGTAGATGAGCTGTTGGAGGAGATTGTAAAACGCATACCTGCGCCGCTCCACGGCGCAGGCACTGAAGCTCGAGGGCTTATTTTTGACTTTTCCTATTCTCCGCATCGCGGCATCGTGGTCTATCTGCGCGTCACCGATGGCGTCTTCAAGAAAGGGCAGAGACTCCGTTTCCGCGCAGCGCATCAGGAATTCAGCGCGCTTGAGGTGGGCATCTTCGTTCCCGAAGAAACGCCCGCCGAGGAACTCGCTGCTGGAGAAATCGGCTATATCGTCACCGGCGTGAAGGAGGCTGGCGCCGCTCGCGTGGGAGACACCATTGGAGCCGCGAAGGGTACGCTCCCTGCGCTCGAGGGTTACGAGCGCGTCCGGCCGGTAGTGTGGGCGTCTATTTATCCGGAGAACCAGGACGACTTACCGCTCTTACGCCAGTCGCTTATGCGCCTACAGCTCTCAGACTCCTCGCTTTCCTTCGAGGAAGAGTCCTCGGGTGTCCTCGGTCGCGGTTTCCGTTGCGGCTTCCTCGGTCTCCTCCACTTGGAAATCATCACCGAGCGTTTGCGGCGCGAGTTCTCGCTCAAACTCGTCGTTACCATCCCGACCATCTCCTACGGCGTCACACTCACGAACGGCACGCGGGAGACAATTTACACGCCCGCAAAGTTTCCCGAACACGGCGACATTCTTAAAGTTGAGGAACCGTGGGTGCGGTTGATTATTATTTCTCCGGCACGGGTGATGAGTGCACTCGTACAGATTCTCTATGACCACGAAGGCGCCACGAGCGGCACCGAGACGTACGCCGACGGCCGCGTGGAGGTGATTGCGGAGATGCCGCTGCGGGAATTGATGCGCGGCTTCTTTGATCAACTCAAAAGCATCTCCGCGGGCTACGCCTCGCTCTCGTACGAGTTCCTCGACGAACGGCCTGCGGACGTCGTGCGCCTCGACATTCTCGTGGCCGAAGAGCCCGTGCCGGCCTTCGCGCGCGTGGTCGCGCGTCGGAGGATGCAGGAGGAGGCAGAAAAAATGGTGGAACGCCTCCACGCGCTTCTTCCGAAGCAACTCTTCGTCACCAAAATCCAAGCGAGGGCGCAGGGGCGCATCATCGCCTCGCGCTCGCTCTCCGCGATGAGGAAAGACGTCACCGGCTATCTCTACGGCGGCGACGTCACGCGCAAGATGAAGCTCCTCGAGAAGCAGAAGAAAGGAAAGAAAAAACTCCTCGCCCGCGCCAAGGTAGACATCCCCGAGGCCGTCTTTATGAAAATGGTCCAAGAGTCCGACCGCTAAGCGCAATCGGAAATTTGACAAGTAATTTTCATGAGAGTATTATCCGACCGTTATGAATAGCACTGCCCACAAGGCGCGCACGATGCCGACCCCATTCCGGGTCGCGTTTGGCGTGGCTGCCCATGCACTCCTCTCCCAGGGGGGCTGGGCTATACGTGAGCAGGACGGCCGTAGGACATGAGATTGTAAGTAATCTCGTATCTTGAACCGCCCTGCTCACCCGCAGGGCGTGTTCTTTGAAACTCACTAACCGAAGGAGCTTGAACGATGGCCGATACGGCACTCGACTGGGACGAAGTCCCGCGCATACAAGATCAGACGGTCTCATACTTCATGCGCGGCGTGCGCATTCTCTGGGATCTCATCGTCTCGGAGCGCAAGCCGCTCCTCATTGCGGCCACTCTCGTGATTCTCGTTGAGTGCATGGGGCTCTCACTGCCGCTCATCTTCAAAGAGCTCGTGGATTATCTGCCGACCATCAAAGCGCAGGGAATCACCACCTATGTACTCGAGCTCGTCGCATTCATGTTCGTGATCCGTACCGCGATGCTCCTGCTACGGCGCTTCGTGCAGGAACCGATCTTCTTGCGGGCCATCATCCGGCTCGAGAACTATTGGCCGACCGTCGCCCACGAGAAGTTGCTCGCGCTTTCGATTGGCTATCACGAAAGAGAAAACACCGGCCGCAAGATCGCGAAGGTACAGAAGGGCGTTGAGAAACTCGTCAACATGCTCGCCGATCTCTTCTGGATGCTTCTGCCCGCGCTCTTCTATCTGATCCTCAATGCATTCGTCATCCTCGTGCTCGATTGGCGGCTTGGGCTCATCTTCCTGGTGCCGCTCATTCCTGCGGTGTGGATCAATCTCAAGTCGTACGAGTTCTTCCAGCCGGTGTGGGAATCCTGGGAGCAGAAGAAGGAAGAGTCCGTCGGGCTCTTCTGCCAGTCCATCATCAACGTCCGCACCGTACAGTCCTTCGTCTCCGAGCGGCGCGAGAGCGCGACACACGGGAGCATCCGGGAGGACATGGCGCGCATCGATCTCGGGGCGAGCATGACGCTCCAGAGATACTTCTTCCTTATGGAGATGGTGCTCGGCCTCTCGCTCATCGCCTCCATCACAATCGGGCTCTACTTCGCCTATCGCGGCTGGAGCACGGTGGGGACAGTCGCGTACATTACCATCACCGGCAACGCCACACTGCAAAGTCTCTGGAGTATCATCCAGGTCTACACGCGCATGCTCCGCCAGTTGGTCGCGGCAGAGCGCATGCAGACCTTGCTCGGCGAGCCAGTGGACGTTGCGAACGAGGCGTCCGGCGTGCTGCCGCCCTTGCGCGGTGCCGCGCTTGCGTTCTCAAATATGTCGCTCATCCACCGCGGGAAGGACGAGCCGATCTTCAAAAGCTTCAATCTCACGATTGATCCAGGGAAGATGCTCGCGTTGGTGGGGAAGAGCGGCTCGGGCAAGAGCACGCTCGTGAGCTTGCTCCTCCGGGTCTATGATCCGACTGACGGCGCCGTCACCATCGGCGGCAAGAACATCAGGACAGTCGATCGCGATCGGTATCGTCGGCGCTTCGCCTATGTACCGCAAGAAGTTGAAATCTTCGACGGCACGATCCGGCAGAACATCGTCTACGCGTATCCAGATGCGCCCGAAGCATTCATCGGCAAAGCGGTGGAGGCCGCATGCCTCGGCGAGGTCGTCTCCGATTCGGGGCGTTTCCCTAAAGGCCTCGACACGCCGGTGGGCGAGCGCGGTGTGCGCCTCTCGGGCGGCGAACGCCAGCGGGTAGGCATTGCCCGCGCGTATGTTGCTCTGCTCTCGGGCGCCGAGGTGCTTGTTCTTGACGAAGCGACCTCGAGCCTCGACTCGGAGTCCGAGCAGGTGGTACAACGCTTCATCGGGCAATTGCGGCGCGAGCGGGCGATCACGATCATCGCCATCGCGCACCGACTCTCGACCGTCCGGGAAGCAGATCTCATCTGCGTGCTCGATGCGGGCCGGATTGCCGAGATGGGCAGTCATGAGCAGCTCTTGAAGCACAACGGGCTCTACCATCGGCTCGTCGCGCTCCAGGAACTCGGCGAAATCCGCGAGTAGCAGAAGAAGTTCTTTGTTTAGGCGTGCACCGCAGCGGTGCGCGCTTTTCTTTTTGTTCTATACTTGTCTCATGCGCGCGAGAGGATGGCGGCAGGTGCTCGCGGTAAGCGCTCTAGCGCTTGTCTCCCTCTGGCTCGTCTCGCTTATTATTGGATTAGCGCAGAAGGCGCAAATAGCGATACGCCAGGCGCGTGAGGCCGAGACCGCGTACCGCGACCTTGAGGCCCGCAAGGCGACGCTCGAGGTCAACATCGCCGCTTCCGAGACCCCGCGCGGGCAGGACGCCGCCATCCGCACGGCCTTTGGGGTTGCGAGGAGCGGGGAAGAGGTTATCGTAGTCGTGCCGAGCGCCTCCGCGACCGCGACGCCGCCCCTGCCCTGGCTCGAGCGGCTCTTCAATTGGTTTTAGATGCGGGATTAGTTTAGTGGTAGAACAGTTGCTTCCCAAGCAACGGGCGGGAGTTCGATTCTCCCATCCCGCACATGTCTCTGTGGATAACTCGGTGTGCTATACTCGTTCTATCATGAAGCCTGTCACCATCTACAGCACCCCGACCTGCCATTTTTGCCAGATGACCAAAGAATTTTTGAATGAGCACCACATCCCGTACACCGATTACGACGTCGCGCACGATCTCGTGAAGCGCCAGGAGATGATCCAGAAGTCGGGGCAGATGGGCGTTCCGGTTATCTACGTGGGCGACGAGATGATTATCGGCTTCGACAAGGAGAGGCTCGCCTCCGCCCTTGGCGTCGTCGCCGCAGCCGCAGCCACGCCCTCGTAGTTCAACGGATAGAACAGCTCACTCCTAACGAGCAAATCCAGGTTCGACTCCTGGTGAGGGCACAAACGAGTGTACGAAGTTTGTGCCAGCCGGAGCGCGACGGCGCGAGGCGGGTCGCGGAAATTTTCAGCAGAAAATTATCCGTGACCACCCTGACCGCCCTTGCTATATACAAAGCCCGCGCGGAGCGCGGGCTAGGGAGCAGCATAGATGCAATTATTGATGAGCTCGGAAACGGTAACGAAGACAAACCCGCGCCGCTCGAGCCCCACGATGATTGCGGGCACCGCGGTGATGGTCTTCGCGTGGATGTCGTGCATGAGCACGATCGCGCCCGGTCGACTCTTCTCGATAACGATACGAGCGATGCGCGCCGAGTCAGGATATTTCCAGTCCAGCGTGTCGATCGTCCAGGCGATGAAGGGCCGGGGGGCGAACTCTGTCTTCGTCGTCCTCCGCACGGCGCCGTAGGGAGCACGAAGCGTCGCGGGCGGCGCATCGGTCCCGAGCGCGGCTTCAATAGCCGCGTCGGTCCGCACGTACTCAGCCTCGGCTGCTTCTCTTGAGAGCCGCGTTACGAGTTTGTGGTCGTAGGAATGATTGCCCACCTCGTCTCCGTCCGCGATCTCCGCTCGAACGACATCCGGCCATTGCGCCACGCGATTGCCAACCAGGTAGAAAGTCGCGTGTATGCCCCTGGCGTTCAAAAGCGCGAGCAACTCCGGAGTCAACGTCCGCTGCGGGCCGTCGTCGAAGGTGAGCGCGACGCAAGGTGCTCCCGCGGCAGTGTAGCCGGAGCCCGCCGGCGCGAGCGTCGGCAGAGAACACAGCGCCAGAGCAAGCGCGAGTCTATTCCTGAACATCGATGTTCCTTTCTCAATCGGTCTTCCTCTCGCACCGTAGCACGGGCTGTCCCCGGGTGCTACTATGGAAGTAATGGATCCGGAGACCAAAAAGCTCCTTGAAGAAACGCACGCGCTCGCGAAGGAGAATCACCGCATGTTAAGCGCGATACGCCGCGATCAATGGTTCAACTTCTTCGGTAAGATCATCATCTGGGCGATCGTACTCTTGCTGCCCATTTATCTCTACCATCAATATCTCGCGCCAATCGTCGCCAAGATCGCGCCCCCCGGCACGACGACCGGCGGCCTCTTCGGGCTTCCATCTTCCGCGGAGCTGCAGAAGCTGATAGACTCGTACAAAGCCAAAGCGCAATAGGCTTTGTCTGTTTTGCCCTCACTTGCCTAGGTAGCTCAGTTGGTAGAGCATCGCCCTGAAGAGGCGGGGGTCCCCGGTTCGAGCCCGGGCCTAGGCACCTTATGGATTCAGAGCAATCACCCAAAGAATCCGCGTTGATGACGTACGCGGAGTACGAAAAGATCCATGATGAAAAACCGTATCTATTCCAGCTTGAATCAGGAGGCAACAGACTCTTTTACTTCGGCGAAAACCATTCTTTTGATCCGGATGACCAACAGTGGAAGGCAGTGAAGTCTTTTTGGCAGGAGTTCTTGAAAAAGACGGAAGGGAGAAACAGGATCGCTTTTGTCGAAGGCGGGGAAAGACCCTTAAGCTCCTCGGAAAAAGAATCAATTGAAAAGAACGGCGGAATGGGCCTGCTGACGTATCTTGCTCACCAAGAAGGCATAGAAACATACTCCCCCGAGCCTAGTGAGCGGAAAGAGCGTGCCGAGCTTGAGAAACAGTTCTCGCGCGAGCAGATACAGTATTATTACTTTGCGCAGATGGCATACCAATGGGAGCGGAAGCAAGATCCAAAACCGGACTTCGATACCTATATGCGGCGAGCGTTGAAGTCAGACGAACGGCAAAGTGGCTGGAGTGACTTCGACTTCTCACTCGAACGTATGCGGCAGGTCCACATTCAGTTATTCGGGACGCCGTTTGACCCTGGGAAGAAAAATTTCTGGAACAAGATAGTGAATCCCGCGATGAGACCAACTGTTCTCAACGGTGTTGCACGAGCTTCCAGCCGTTATCGCGACGAACATATCGTCAACGAAATAGTCAAATATATGAAAGACGGCCATTCTATTTTTGCAGAGTACGGTGGCACCCATGTCGTAATGCAAGAGCCACTCCTGCGCGCCCTGCTCAAGGCGTAATTTTTTGTTCTATAATCAAGAAAGCATGTTCCAGAGACTTTTTGCGTGGATGAATAGACATGAACGACGGCTCTCGGGCGCGGCGATGGCCGCAGGCTTCACTATTGACCAAATCTTCTTCGGGCGCGTGGATCTCTGGCAGACGCAGGCCGTCTTCGCCTCCTATGTCGTCATTTGTTTCCTTTCCATTGCTCTCTTGCATGCGCTCGAAGCTCGCGCAGAGCGGGGAGCCGCACAGCCGCGGTGGCGGCCGCTCTTACCGTTTGCCACCCAGTTCGCGCTCGGCGGGTTCTGGAGCGGCTTTATCGTCTTCTATGGTCGCTCGGCCGTCTGGGGCGCCTCATGGCCCTTCCTCCTCTTCCTCGCGCTGGTGTTCCTCGGCAACGAGGTCTTCAAACGGTATCACGACCGTCTCGTCTTCACCTCCGTGCTCTTCTTCTTCGCGCTTTACTCCTACGCGATCTTCGCCCTGCCGGTGTATTTGAGCGCAATCGGCACCGGCGTCTTCCTCGGGAGCGGGCTCGTGGCGATCGCTGCCTTCGGGCTCTTCACCATTCTGCTGCGGATCCTCGGGCACGCGCGCTTCCGGGCTTCGGTCTGGCGCATCCGCACGGGCGCACTCCTCGTCCTTCTCCTCGTCAATATTTTTTATTTCACCAACATCCTGCCGCCCCTCCCCCTTGCAGCCAAGAGCGCAGGCATCTACCACGCGGTAGAGAAGAGCGGAGACGTTTACATCGCCTTCGCCGAGCCGCACTCCTGGTACGCCGCTCCCTGGCGCGCGGTCTTCGGGCAGGTGCCGACTTTATCGGTGGTGCCTGGCGCCTCGCTCTACGCCTACTCTGCCGTCTTCGCTCCCGTCGCGCTTTCTACGACGATCGTGCACGAATGGCAGCGCTACGACGCAACCGGTAAACAGTGGATTACCACTTCAGCCATCTCGTTCCCCATCGCGGGCGGGCGCGACGGCGGCTATCGCGGCTACAGCGTCAAAGCAGCACTCACGGCGGGGGAGTGGCGAGTGAATGTGAAAACGGCCGACGGCCGCCTGATCGCGCGCGTGCCCTTTTTCGTCAAACTTGTTTCACTCCCGCCGCCCCAAGAGGAGATCAGCCTACCTTGACCCGCAGTTTGGTCTGGCGCGCCCTATCAATCTTGGGGAGGATGAGGGTCAAGAGTCCGTCCTTGGCGGAGGCGGAAGCGTTCTCGACATCTATTTCCTCGGGCAGCACGATCATACGGGAGAATGAGCCCCAAAAGAGCTCGCGTGTGAAATAATCGGGCTCCGCGATCTGCTCGCGCTCCATGCGCGAGCCGCTGATCTCCACTCGGTCGCGGCTTATAGAAAGGTTGAGCTCGTCAGGGCGCACTCCGGCGACAAATGCGCGTATGATGATCTCGCTTGGCGTCTGGTGGACGTCCACCGGCAGCTGACCCTCGCCCGCGACCGGCTCGTCCTCAAGAGGCATCGGGCGCGCGACCGGAGAAGCCGGTCGCGCCGGCTCCCTCTTTGCGAGCGCAGGTGCGAGCTCTTCGTCGAAGGAGTCGAGGGCGCCGTTGCCCGCGTTGTTGCCCGAAAGGCGATCGAAGAAGGAGCGTTTCTTGGTCGTGTTCATACATCAAGGTTAACAGACGTTTGCGGGTACATTACGGTATTGAATATATTTTAATATCTCAAACACGGCGAAGAAGATAACCGCGACGCTCCAGATGAGAAAGAAGGCAGTGAGCGTCGTCGCGCCGCTACTCCTAATGATAAGGGCGTTGAAGGCGGTATGCAACACGATGGCGAGGATAAGTCCGCCCGCCGCAACAAATGCTCGAGTCGCCGGCCCGAGCCGAAGAGAGAACGCAAGCGAGAAGCCGATCGCCGCGGAGGCGAGGACGTGGAGGAGCGTCGAGCCGACAAAGCGCAGATTGTCGGTCACGAGCCCTGCGACCAGGTGCCCCGTAGAGAGGGGAGCCAAAAGGAAAAGCATATTCTCTGCAGCCGCGAAGCCGAGCGCGACCGTGAGCATGTAGATAACATAGTCCGGCGACTCGTCCACCGAGCGTTGCCAGAGGATGAAGAGCGCGGCGGCGATATACTTCATCGTCTCCTCGATCGTCGCCCAGCCTATGAGGACCGAGGTGTTCGCGAGGTGCGCTCCGGAGATCCACTGCTCCAAGGGAAGCACGACCGGCACCGCCGCCATCCCGGCGACGAAGGCGAGCGCGACCAGGCGCCGCGGCTCGGGGCAGCGCGCGTCCTCCTTCAACAAGAAGTAGAGCCAGATGAGCGAAGGCAGGAGCCCGCCGAGGAAGGCGTAGCCCAGCGTTTCAAGCGAGAAACTCACGACTTCATTATATCACTGGCCAGTTGGCGATCATCAGGAACTCGGCGTCTTTGGCGGGCAGGGACTGGTAAATTTCTTCGGTGATGAAGGGCATGAAGGGGTGGAGGAGTTTGAGGGCGCGTCCAAGGAGCGCGCGGAGGAGCGCCGCGCGGCTTTGCCGCGCGGCTTGATCGGCCGCATTCAGTATCGGCTTCGATTCTTCTAGAATTTTATCCGCGAGCTCGTGCCAGACGTAGTGATAGATCTTCTCGGCGGCGACATACATCCGGAACTCGTCCAGATCTTTTGTGACATCCTTCGTAAGCACCTCAAGACCCTTCCACTCGCGAGTTCCAGCAAGCTCAGGTGGGAATGTGGGTGAGGGATAGTAAGACTCGGCCGAGCGGCCCGGAGCGCTTTCCCGAATCCGTATTCCCACCTGGGCACTCTGTTCTAGAATAAAACGCGCGATGTTCCAGAGCTTGTTTGCGAAACGGGAATAGCCGCGGATCTTCTCCTCGTCGATGCGGCTGTCCATTCCGGGCGTATTGCCGACGACAAGCGCCATCCGGAGCGCATCCGCGCCAAACTTCCCAACAGTCTCTACCGGGTCGATGTTGTTGCCGAGCGACTTAGAAATCTTGCGGCCCTCGGCGTCCCGGATGATGCCGTGGAGATAAACGGTGCGGAAAGGGATCTCGGCAAGCGCGAACTCGCTCATCAGTATCATTCGCGCAACCCAGAAGAAGAGAATGTCATAGCCGGTCTCAAGCACGTCGGTGGGATGGAACTTCTTCAAGTCCTCCGTCGCCTCCGGCCAGCCGAGCGTGGAGAAAGTCCACGCGCCCGAGGAGAACCAAGTGTCGAGCGTATCCTCGTCCTGCACCCAGCCCTCGCTCGCGGGCTCCTCGCCGACGACCGCCTCCTCGCCTTTGTACCAAACCGGCACCTGCTGCCCATACCAGATCTGCCGGCTGATGCACCAGTCGCGCAAATTTTCGAGCCAGTGAAAGTACGTTTTTTCAAAATGTTCAGGGATGATCCTAATCTGCCCGCTCCGGACGGGCTCCAACATCAACTGCTTCAGTGATTTCCCGCGGCCGGGCACTTCCTTATTCACATCCACGAACCATTGCAATTTCGGCAGCGGTTCTATCACGCCGCCGGTGCGCTCTGCGGTCGCGATGTTCTGCAGCGTTTCTTCCTCTTTCTCCAAAAGGCCTTCGGCCTTGAGCCATTCAACAACTATCTCGCGCGCCTCGTTCGTCTTCTTCTCTTTGAGGCGCCCGGAAACCGCCATCTTCGCGAGCTCGTTGATGACGACAACCTCGTGCGAGAGCTGGTGGCGATCGGCGATCTCCCAATCGGTGTAGCTATGCGCGGGCGTCACTCCGACTGCGCCGGTGCCGAACGCTGGATCCACCGCCGCGTCCGCGACTATTTTTATATGAATAGGCACATCACAAAAGACCGCGTCATATTCTTTACCGACGAATTCCCGGTAGCGCGCGTCCTCCGGGTGCACCGCGACCGCGACATCGCCCACCTTGGTCTCGGGGCGCGTGGTCGCGATCGCGATAGGGAAGTCTTTTGCGTAGCGGAGGGTGTAGAGTTTTCCCGGCCGCTCCTCGTGCACAATCTCATCGTCAGAAATAGTCGTCTGACCCCTCGGGTCCCAATTGATGATCCGGCTGCCGCGGTAGATGAGACCCGCTTCGCTCATTCGCTTGAAGAGCGTATTGACTGCGCTCCTGCGCGCCGCATCGAGCGTGAAGGCCTCGCGCGACCAATCGCAGGAAGCGCCGAGTACGCGGATCTGTTTTTCAATAATTGCGCGGCTTTCTTTTACAAATACCCCAATACGCTTCAGCAACTCTTCGCGGCCAAGATCGTGGCGGTGCTTGCCCTCTTTCTTGTTTATTTCTTTTTCAACTTTCGCTTGGGTCGCGATCGCGGCATGATCGGTGCCCGGGAGCCAGAGGGCCGCATAGCCCCTCATGCGCTTGTAGCGGATCAGAATGTCTTCGAGGGTCAGCCCGAGCGCGTGGCCGATGTGGAGGACGCCGGTCGCGTTTGGCGGCGGCATCATCATCGCGAACGGCTCCCCGTCTTTCTTCGGCGCGAAGTGCCCACTCTTTTCCCACTCTGTATAAATCCGCGCTTCAGTCGCGCGCGGGTCGTAGGGCTTTGTGAACTTTTCATCCATCACTGAAAACTATAGCAAATAAAACGCTTTCTGACGTTCTACTTCGCTCCAGCAAGCGCCTGGTCCACGAGCTGCTTCACCGCGTCGTAGGTGTAGGCGCCGTCCATCACGACGGGCGCGTGGCCCGCGACCAGGATGAGCGAATAGGGAGTGCCTCGCGCCCCGACAGCGAGCGCGTTCTGACGATCGGCTTGTATCCGTGCGAGGACGCTCGAGGAGGCGCTCGCATAACATGAAGCGAAGGCATCGCCCTTCACTCCCGCCGCAGCGGCGAGCGTGCCGTAGGTGGCGGGATCCGCCGGTTGATTTTTGAAAAGGGAATCGGCGAAGGCCCAGAACGCATCGTTGCCGGCGGTCGCTGCGACGCACTCCGCGGCCTCGGCATGTGCAAGAGCGTTCGGATGGATCTCGCTTAAGGGGAACTCGCGATAGACCCAGGCGATCTGCCCCGCGGCGCCCTCATTTGCGACGATCTGATGGAGTGTCGCGGAGAAGCCCCTGCAGAACTCGCAGTCGAAATCGGCATATTCAACTATCTGCACGGGCGCCGCGGGGCTCCCGAGGATGTGGTCAGTCGAGCCAACGGGGCGCACGAGGATCGGATCACCATTCCCCGAGGATGTTGACGGCTCATGCCGCACCGAGAGATACACCGCCCCCGCTAAGACCACGCCCGCGATGCATATTGCGATAGGCACCGTAAGCGACCTTTCCATTCTCCAACTCTAGCACGCAGATAAAAATAAAAGCGGACGGGAGACGTCTCCCGCCCGCCAAACCTTACCAGCTTCGCTTTCTTAGCTCAGGGCCAGAGTAGCGTCCGCAGTCGCCTTCAACCAGGCCCCCATCTTGCCCAGGAGGTGTCCAAGACCTTTCAGGGCGAGGAGCAAGACCGCCCACCCCATCAAGGATAAGAACCCGGTCAGGATGAAAAGCAACACCGATATTGCCGCGTAGAAGAAGAACGCCCAAGAGGGCGCACCCGCAAGTGCGACAGGTTCGTACGCGACAATGCCCGTATAGAAGATCAAACCGGCGAGGATCGTGCCGATGGAGAAAAACTTCCTCCGAGTTCCGCCGGGTTCTGTACGCGCGCAGATTTCAATTATTGCGCCGCCGTAAGACACTGCGTAAAGGTACACGAGAAACAGGCCGATTTGCGCCTGGATGGGCATATTCTTTCTCCTTGGCTCCGTTCAAACCCCGGAGCGTTAGGGCGGCAGAAAGTTCTGCCGATACAGCCGATTTTATTATACGCAGGCTAAGTTTATTTTGTCAAGCACTAGAGCGGAAGGGCGTGGGTGAGGGAGGGGGAGGCGCCCGCCCCCCAATTCTTGGTGTCTATCTTGATTTCGCGGATGTCGCGCAGGTCTTTATATCTGACCGAGCCCCTTTCGCGCATGTAGTCGTAGAGCTCTTTGGTCAGTCGCACGTCCTCCAGGCAATAATTCCGCACTTTCTCTGTCTCGCCCGCATTCCACCACGCCTGCGCGGCGAGCCCATCCCCGCTCTTGCCGCGGCCGAGAGTCGCCTGCGCCAAGGAGTCGAGCCGAACGCGCCGACCGAGCGCTTTATAGACTTCAGCAAGGAGATCAAGCGAGCGGATCTTCGCCAAGTCGCCAGGATAGTAGCGATTGAGGATCGGGATATCGAAGGTGTCGGAGTTGAAACCGATTAAAAGATCGGCGCGTTCCACGATCGGCCAAAATTTTTGCAACTCTTCCTTGGTATACGACGCGTAGGTGTCGGTCGCGGAGTCATAGGCGCCCACGACCGTGAGCTCCTGGTCGTCGGTGTTCAGCCGGCCGCGCACTGCCAAAGGCGAAATGGTCTCTATATCAAAAACAAGAAAGCGCATAGCCGACAAGCCTTACGTGCCCGATCGCCGGAGCAATTTCGTATCCTCGTGCGCGCTCGCATACTTGAGGATGAGATCGCGCAGCATCGCCGGGTGCGGGATGCCGCGCATCGTGAAGCGCTCGATGGTGCCGGCGGTCTGCACGTTAATATCGCCGATGTCTAAGAGAGAGACGAGAATGCCGATCGTGTCGGTCGTGACGTCCTCCACGCGATTAAGAAAGAGGCTCGAGACCTCGCGGTTGAAGAAGCCGTACTGCTTGATCTCCACCACGCGCTGATTGGTGAGGATCCATGCGTTGAGGAAGTAGCGCGTGAAGGAGTTGAAGGCGGCGCTCCAGACCAGGAGCCACCACAGCGCGAGCGCCACCCGCGCAAGCGGCAGCGAGAAGTTGAATGACGCAGCCAAGGTTTGGAGCGGGCCCGCGGTGCGGAGCGCCGCGGGGATGACGAGCGGCAGAATGGCGAGGATCGCAAAGGGCAAGAGATCAGCGAGGAAGAGAAACCAATGCTTGCGGACCGTCTCCACCACGTGCTCGCCTGGCTCCAGTTCAAATTCCTTCATACAAGCGGGACCGCGCCGGTCAACGCATAGGACATGAGCGCTGCCGAGACCGCAAGATGGACGAAAATGGCGGGGAAGGCAATGAGCGACGCGTGCGAATACTTGAGCCAATGATAGATCGCGATCAAAGTGAAGAGGAGCCAGAGCGCAAACGCAATGCCGAGCAGCCACTCCACGGCGCTGCCTGAGGAGAGATTGACACTGAAGGGGGGAGCAAAGGGCTGGAGCGGCTGATCAGTCATGAGGCCATTCTACTACGAGGAGGCGGGGCAGAGCGAACTGATCAACAGAGACTTGCACATCGAATCCCGCGGCCTCGAAGAGGCCGCGGGCCTCTCCGCTATGCGCGCTGTCGCACTCAATCCACGCTTGGCCACCCTTCATCAAATGTTGCGGGAGCCCACTCGCAATGCGGCGGATAAGTGCGAGGCCGTCCGCGCCGGCACGTAGCGCCAGCGCGGGCTCGTAGCGCGCGACGCTCTCGGGGAGTTCGCGCGCGTCGGGGACGTAGGGCGGATTGGCGGCGACGAAGTCAAATTGCTCGCCGCTGAAGGGCTCAAAGAGATCGCCAATGCGGATCTTGGCATGAGACGCGTTCAAATTGTTCACGGCAATATTTTTTCGGATCGTCGCTTCGTGCGCGGGATCAATCTCGCCGAATGACACTTTTGCTTGCGGGAATCGTGCGAGGACCGCGCAGCCGATCGCTCCAGAGCCAGCGCAGAGATCGAGGAATCGCAAATGCTCCGCGCCCTTCGCGATAGTGCGGAACATCTGCTCCGCCCACCACTCGGTCTCGGGGCGGGGGATTAAGGGGCGGGAGTCCAAATAGATTTTGAGCCCAAGAAAGGGCTGCCACCCGATGACATATGCCACCGGCTCGCCGGAGGCGAGCCGGTGGCGGTCGGCTTCAAACTCCCGTGTCGCCCTGCCGCGGTATTTTTCTTTGAGCAAGAATTGCTCGTCGTGCGTCATGCTAGACTTTATACATGAAATTCCACTTCTGGCACACGACGCTCTCCGTCTTCTTCATCGTGCTTGCACTGCTTGCCTATCTTCTTCTCGCCGCGCTCGGCCGGCTCGCAGCGTGGATACCATTCACCGACCTCTTCCTTATCCCGCTCGCAATCATGCGCCTCGTGCGGCTTTTCGCCTATGACTCCATCACCGCGTTCATCCGCGAATGGTTCCATGGCGCTGAGTCGCACACTTTCGCAGGCTCCTGCGGGACACTTATCAGCTGTCCGTGGTGCCTCGGGCTCTGGTTCTCGCTCGTAGTGGTCTTCTTCTATTTCCTCACTCCAATCGCCTGGTACGCGATCCTCGTGCTCGCACTTTCCTCGCTCGCGTCCTTCTTCCAGCTCGTCGTCAACTACGTCGGCTGGAGCGCGGAATCGAAGCGGCGCGAAGCAGAGGGCATCCCGCTGCCTCGATAAATAAATAGCAACCCGCCCTCCAGAGGAGGGCGGGTTCTCTGAGAATAGATTTTAGTAACCACCGCGGCCGTAACCGCCTCCGCCACCAAACCCACCACGATCACCGCCGCCAAAACCTCCGCGACCGCCGCCGAATCCGCCCTCGCGGCGCGGCGGGCGATCACCCTGCGGGCGGGCGAAGGATACGGAGAGCGTACGCCCGTCCATCTCCTTGCCGTCCCACCGATCAATCGCCGCTTGCGCCTCCGCCTCGGAGGACATCTCGACGAAGCCGAATCCGCGCGAGCGGCCGGTCATACGATCGCTGATAATGCTCGCGGACACGACCGTACCAGCCTCGCTAAAGGCCTTCTTCAAGTCGTCTTCCGTCGAGCGATAGGGGATACCGCCCACATAGAGCTTATTCCCCTGAACGCTTGCCTGGTCCATTGTATGGATGTAATTCGAGTAACCTCGCCGCTTCGAATACTTGCTATGCCCTTTATGAGCTGCCGAGCCGAACTGCTTGCGAGTCGCTCCAGTATGCCAGGAAGGTGCCAGAAGAGCAACTGTGCTGGGGATAAACCCTCCTACGTCCCGATTTGATATACTTTCTCGGCATGGCTGTCTCTACGAAGTTCCTCTTCACGCTTGCGGCTTTCGTCATTCCACTCTCCTTCGCACATGCGGATGCCAGCGTTTCTTTCTCTCCCTCGGTAGTGCATCCGAGTACGGCGACTTGGGCACTCACCGAGAGCGGCTATAACTTCGACCGCTACATCATGGCCGTTTTCGACTCTACGGGACATGAAGTTCAAGGGGCGACGAATAATTCGGGGAGCAACTCCGCCCAATCTGGCACCTTCGGCTGCTGGGTCGAGGCAAGTGCCTGCGGGGCTTCGTTCTACAGCTTTCCGGATAAGCCAGCTCCGTTTGGGACGATGACCGTCGTCGTTTTTGACACGACCGTGGACGGCTATAGCGACGGTTGGTGCAACCAATCAAACTCAACTCTTTCTGGTTGTGAGAAGACCCCCGCTTTCGTCACCGAAACGACGTTTGACTTTGAGCCAGATCCGCCGGGCGTCCTACCCATCTTCGTTCTCGCGTCTAATTCCGATGGGTCTCTCTCGGCGACGGTCCCGAGCGCCACCGACGCTACGACTACTGCGAGTGGCGTTGACATCACGATTTCTGTCCCCTCGAACACGACGATCACTGGCCCTGCGGGCTGGGACGGCGTCGTCAATCTCCCGCAGGTGGCCGTGACCTTCACCGCGCCCTCAGATCCCAATTCCACCGACACGGTTATTTCTGCGATTGAGATAGGAGCGGCCGACACGCCGCTCACCTTCGATAAGGCAGCGCGGCTCCTCTTCGCCGGCCAGGCGGGGCAGCTGGTCGGCTGGTCGCGGGGCGGTGTCTTCACGCCGATTATTGCAACCTGCGCCGATGATACCCAAGCGACGAACGACGGGCTTGCGCCGGGGAGCGACTGCAAGAGAGATTCTGGCACTGATCTTGCCGTCTGGACCAAGCACTTCACCACCTTCATCACCTACACCAAAACCGCGATGGTCTCAAGCGGCTCCGTCGGCGGCGGCGGAGGTTCAACTCCCCCTCCGTTCTCCGCTCCGAGTGCCCCGGCGCCCGCTGCCTCCGCAACGGGCCAGGTTCTCGGCGTTGCGGCCTATAATTTCAGCAAGAATCTCTACTACGGCACGCATGACTCTGATGTCGCCGAACTCCAGAAGTTCCTCGTCGCCAAGGGCTACTCCATTCCAGATGCCGTGACCGAATACTTCGGCCCCGAGACTTTAGCCGCAGTCAAAGCATTCCAGAGCGCCAGTGGCATCAAGCCCACCGGCTTCGCGGGCGTCATCACGCGCGGAGTCCTCAATCAGGGCACCACGAGCCGCTAGCCCTGGCGCTTGACAAATTTTGTTGTATCATGTTGGACATGGAACGGCCGCGCCGCTCACTCCTACAAAATTTTCACGATTACTTCTTCCCGCACGCGGGCAACGACTACAATCCGCACTTCTTTAGTCTCGCATCAGTAGCCGTTATCGTTCTGTTCGTGCTGGTGCTCGAAGGTTTTTATTTCTCCGACACGGGCTTTTTGTTTAAAAAAACAGATTTCCTCGCGGCAGTACTGCCAGGCGTTCTTGTTTCGCTTACTAATACCGACCGCGCGGCACTCAACGATGCTTCAGTCACCGAGAACGCCGTTCTTGATCAGGCCGCGACGCTTGCCGCCGAGGATATGGCGAGCAAGGGTTACTTCGCGCACGTCTCGCCCGAGGGCACGACGCCCTGGGACTGGCTCGGGAAGGTCGGGTATCGCTATCGTTACGCTGGCGAGAATCTCGCGGTCAACTTCACTGACTCCTCTGACGTCGAGAAGGCGTGGATGGCCTCGCCCACCCACCACGCCAACATCGTGAAGCCGCAATATACCGAGGTCGGGATTGGAGTCGCGAACGGGCTCTATGAGGGGCAGGAGGCAACCTTCGTGGTGCAGTTCTTCGCGGCGCCTGCTCCGGCATCAGTTGCGCAGGCTCTCGCAGCTCCGCCGCCTCCGCCCTCGGCGGAGGCGGCGGTGAATACCAGCGTACTCGCCGCCCAAACTGCGGCTCTACCCACTCCGGTTATCCCGCTAAAGCCGACCTTGCTCACAAGAACCCTCGCCTCGCCGACCGAGAGCGTCCAGGATGCGGTGCTTATCATCCTCGCGCTTGTCGCCGCACTCTTTTCGCTCAGCATCCTTACGCGTGTCCATGCGCCGCACCCGCGCGTACTCGCGAGCGGCGCGTTCCTGCTCATCGTCGCGAGCGGTGCACTCCTTCTCAATCTTCAGTCGAAGATACACGTAACACTCCCTACCGACTCGCAGTCCGCGAGCGTCATTTCAGCGTTTCAATAAAAAATTAGTGTGTGCCGAAGCCGAGCGCGGGGAAGAAGAGCCCGATCATGCCAAGCGCGAGCAGTACGACGATAACAATAGCGACCAGGCGTTTCATACGTTCATCTTATCATATTCCTCTCGATATCGGCGAAGGTGCCGCCGACCTTTTTGCCCGGATTGAAAATGCCAAGCGGATCAAAAATCTTTTTTGTCTCCGCAAATAGTGCGATCATCTCGGGGCCGAAGAGCAGAGGGAGGTAGGGTGTGCGAATGATGCCGTCATTGTGCTCGCCGGTCGTGGTGCCGCCGTACTTTATAACGAGCGCGTAGACCAGTGGCGCGAGCTCGAGAATGACCCGCCGCACCGCGGGCTTCCCGAGATCCATGAGCGGGATAATGTGGAAGTTTCCGTTCCCGACATGCCCCGCGATCGTGTAGATAAATTTGTCACTGTATTTCGCGAGGAGCGCGTTCAATTCCGGCAGGAACTGCGCATAGCTCGCGGGCGGCACAACAAAGTCGTCGATGAAAGGCGCGGCGATGAGGCCGTGGAGATTCTTACGGAGCAGGCGGAAGCTCTCGCGCCGGACGATCCAGAACTTCTCGCTCTCCCGCTCGTTCTTCTCTATCTTCGTTTTTATATGCAGATCCGCGAGCGCACTCTGCGCACTCGCTGCCTTTTTGTCCGCATCCTCGATTGAATTCTCGGCGAACTCCGCCATGAGCAGCATCTTCGGTACTCCGCCCGCGAGCACCACCTCTGCTTCGGGAATGAAATCAATGCCGAGTCGCGCAGCTTTCGCAAAGCCCATCTCGGCAAGCATCTCGGGCAAGAACTTCACCGCGAGCGTGAAGGTGTGGTCGTCGTAGGATTCAAAAGATTCTGGACCGAGCGGAAGGATACGTTCTACGATCAGGGGCAACAGATTCAAATCCTGGAGGAAGATAACGAGCATCGCGCGATGCTCCTTCGGTTTCACTAAGCGCAGTTTCGCTCTTGTCCAGAGCGCGAGCGTGCCCTGCGAGCCGCAGATAAGTTTTGCAAGGTTGGTCGCGCCCGTACGAGGGTCGCGGATATTCCAGAGTGCGTAGCCGGCGGAGTTTTTAGAAACTTTCGGCCGATGGGCCTCAATAAGTTTTGCGTTTTTAGTGAGCAAGGCGTCCATCTCTCGATAGATTTCACCTTCAAGATTCTTCTGCCCCTTCTTCATTTCCACCTCTTCGGGTGAGAGCGCTTTGAAGGTCGCTTGGCTGCCGTCTGAGAGCACGATCGCGAGCTCCTCTAGATATTTTTCCGTCTTGCCATACTCGAGCGTCCGCTCGCCAGCCGCGTTGTTGGCGACGATGCCGCCCATCGCGCAGATCTCGCGACTCGCAGGGTAGGAGGGGAGGATGAGGCCCTTCGCGAGCGTCGCTTTTTCAAAATCACGGTAGTAGACGCCCGGTTGAGTTACTGCAAATCCTGCAGTCACGAAATCCTGAGGCTCTTGCCGAAGGACTCGTTCTTCGTCCAGGGCAACATCCCCCATTTTGTTCATGTATTTCGTGAAGACCGCGATGATGCCGGAGTTGAGGGGTCCGCCGCCCATGTCGGTACCCGCAGAGCGGGCGGTAATCGAGGTTTGTACCCCCCGCTTTCGCTCGGCGCCTACAGCCCTGACGAGTTCAGAAAGTTCGTCAGGGTTTCTCGGATACGCCACCCCCGCGGGCATGACCTCGAAGAGGGACATGTCCCGGCTCGCCGCCTTCAACTCCACCGCATCCTTACGAACTTCCACCATCAGGGAAGTATAGCCTGTGGACGGACGCGGTTAATGAGCGTGTTTGGCGTGGCGGAAGCTCTCGTAGGAGAGGTAGAATGCGAGCAGGCAGGCGATCCAGGAGAACCACATCGGCGGCATGAAGGAGCCGATGGCGATGGGCCAGCCCCAGACGATGCGCCCGAGATGCAGCAGTCCGACGACGAAGAAGATGCCGCCCGTAATAACCATTAGTGTGTGGTGTCGCATAGGTGAGATGAGTTAGTAAGTGACCCTCGTATTCTACAGTAAATTTCTGGCAAGTCCGGCGGTTTCCACAACGCTCCGGCACCCCACCCCTTCTCGTATAAAAGAAAAACGACCAGGAGGGTTAACTCCTGGCCGCAGTGTCCCGTGAGGGACGATTACTTCTGAGGGACGGCGAGTGGCTGCATCACGCCCGTATGGTACGCCTTTTGCGTGCCTTCCGTGACGAGGATTCGCCGCATCCGCTCCTCGGCTTCTTCGCCGTACTTGCAGTCGTCTTCGGCTGCACAGGCGACGAGATCATGGCTGGGGAAGCCCAGGATCGATATGATCACGTGCTGTAGGATGCCGCTCCGCCGCCACAGATCGTAGTGACGAAGCACATCAAGCAGCCCGGTCTGCGCGTCGTTGAAACCGGCGCGCTTGCCCTTGATGTAATCAACAATTTTGTCGTAGACGTTGAGGTCAAGGTTCGGATACGCCTCGGCGATTGCCGAAAAGAGCGAACCGCCACCAGGCTGAGCTGAGGTGTTGCCCTCATAGCGGCCCCTGACCGCATCGAGGAGAATCTGGTCGAGCTTCGCGCTCTTCAGATTCGCCACGCCGAGGGTCTCGTAGAAGCCGGCCTCGTAGCTTGAGAGGTAGCTCTGGTTCGCCTTGTAGTTGGCGACGAGCTGCGTCTCGTACGCGATTCCTTCGTTCCGAAGACCGTTCATATAGCCCCACAGAGTGAAGAAGGCGATAATGACGACCCCGAGCACGAACATGCCAACCCAAGCGGCATGATGTCGCTTGAACCAGGTCATGAAGTCCTGCGTTCTGTCCATTGCTTTCTGTCCTTTCGTTTCTTTTGTTGAGGTTCAGTCACGCCGAGAACGTATGCCGGGCCAGCAGGTTGTACCAACCATGGCGGCGACCCACCACACGCCACAACTGAGGAAGAAGATGATGAAGGCGATCCAGCGCTGCTGGCTCTCCGTCGGGACGATTTCGGAATTGAGGTATAAGAACCCACTTCCGTGACCGTTCTTGTCATCTCCGCCCATACTGATGCGCAGGAAGCGCATCGACGGATCACTATCACCCCACAAGACGGAAGCGATCGCGCCCGTATGCCTTGAACGCACGATGACCCGCGACTGCTGGGCCCGCGTGTCGTTCACGGTTGTATAAGTCGTTGTGATACTGCCGATGAGCGTTGCAGGCGTCAGGGGGACTCCCTTCAGTCCGCTCTCAAGGGCGACGACCATTTGCTCGTTGCCGAGCGGCATGCCAGTGAAGGCGCGTGCCCAGGAGACTGTGCTGCCGTCTGTGGTCCCGACCACGATGCCGATACCGTTTTTCGACAAAGTATCCTTGCCGAACGTGCCTTTGTCCTGCCAGTACGCCTTCAGCGCGAGCGCGTAACTATCGGGATCCGCATCCACGCTCGCGTTGCGCACGATAACGATCTCCACATCACCCTGGAGTTCCATGCCGAGCGCCGCGTTGAGGCGGGCGAGGGTGGTCTGCCAGTCAACTCCGGTCTCCGGCTCGTAGCCCACGAAGTGGACTTTGTCCGCAAGATAGAAGTCGTGAACACTTGAGGAGACCGGCGGGAGTAGATTGTCCTTCCGGTATCTCGCGATGTCCGATGAGTATTGCTTGAGGATCGTGTGGTCACTCGCCAGGATGTAGTTGTCGTAATCCCTGCGCGCGGTGACCGGCCCGGGCGCTCCCGAGTCGATACGGTCCTTCGCTTGTTGCCAGAACTGAGGGATCCCAGTGCCGGCCGCTTCGATCACTGAGTGGGGTATGGATTCATACGCACGCCAGCGATGCCGATTTGGATTATCCGGGAAGCGGTGCGCGGCGATCGTGTAATCGCCGAGCGTCGTCTGGACGATGTAGTTCGTTTCCATATCCACGTAGGGGCACTGGCGATAACGCGTTTCCCAGTGGCCGCACTCGTGACTCGAGGTGTTGCCCTCGGAATCCGTGTCGGTACACGTCTCCGAGACATATACCTCGTACGGGTCGCAGTCATAGGTGTGTGTACAAAGGCCGTCCTCGGTGCAGGTGATATCGTCCCGATAGGCGACCAGCTCCCAACCATTCCAATACTCATGGTAGTTGAGAACCTCTGCCTTGGAGATATGCCAGCCGACGAAGGCCACGAGCGGAGCGAGAAGGACGATAATTGCTGTCGCGCCGATCCCGTACTCGATCCACGTGATCTCGTGCTCGCTCTTGATATGTGCGAGCAGATGTTTGACGCCAAGCCCCGCGGCGAGTGCCGCTGCGCAGGCCAATACGACAAGAGTGAGCATTTCTGTTACCTCGTTGTCAAAGAAGTTCCAGGTATAATATACAGCAGTACAGCCTATTTTGTCAAGTGGCTCGCGCTGGTGCCGTATAATCGCCCCAATGACCCAGGCGGAGGCGTTGACCATTTTAAAAACGGGCGCGAACGTCTTCCTCACCGGCGAGCCGGGGAGCGGCAAGACGCATACCGTCAACGCTTTCACTCTATGGCTCCGCCACCGGGGGATAGAGCCCTCGATCACCGCCGCGACTGGCATCGCGGCCACCCATGTGGGCGGGCTTACCCTCCACTCGTGGAGTGGCATTGGGATTACGGACTCACCTTCGGCTGCAGATATCGATCGCATCGCGAGCAAGGAGCACGTCGCGCGCCGGATAGGGAAGGCGAGGGTGTTGATTATTGACGAAGTCTCGATGCTCTCCGCGAACGCCTTCGCTGCCGCAGACGCGGTCTGCCGCGAAGTGCGCCGATCCAATGCTCCCTTCGGCGGCATCCCGGTCGTTCTCGTGGGCGACTTCTTCCAGTTGCCGCCCGTCGAACGAGCCGGTCGCGCTACGGCTTTCTGTTATGACTCGGCGACCTGGCAAGTGCTGAACCCGATCGTCTGCTACTTGAGCGAGCAGCATCGGCAAGGCGATCAAGAATATCTCGGCGTCCTCTCCGCGATGCGCGCGGGAGAGATGGAGGAGTTGCATCGCGAGCGGCTTAACTCGCGCCGCGCGCGTGCGGGCGAAACGCCCGCCGCGCGCGGGATGCCGAGACTCTACTCGCATAATGTAGACGTGGATCGTGAGAACGCCGCCGAGCTCGCCAAGCTCCCCGGCGAGGCGAGACAGTTTAATATGACTAGCCGCGGGAAAGATTCTTTGGTGGAGGGCTTGAAGCGCGGCTGTCTCTCGCCGGAAGTGCTGGAACTCAAGGAAGGAGCGGCGGTGATGTTCACCAAGAACAATCCACAAGCGGGGTTCGCGAACGGGACCTTGGGGCAGGTAGCGGGCTTTGATCGCGAGGGCGGAGCGCCGATAGTAGAGACTCGTGCCGGGGCACGCATTTTTGTTCCACCGATGGAGTGGCAGGTCGCCGAACAGGGGAAGGTGCGCGCGAGCATCAGCCAGCTGCCCCTCCGGCTCGCCTACGCCATGACCATCCACAAGAGCCAGGGCATGAGCATGGACGCGGCCGTGATGGATCTCTCGCAGGTTTTTGAATACGGGCAGGGCTACGTCGCGCTCTCGCGGGTGCGCACCCTCGCGGGCGTGCATCTGCTCGGGATAAATCGGCGCGCGCTCGAGGTGCACCCACAGATTTTATTGAAGGATAGAGACTTTCGCGGTCTCTCGGCCGCGGCGGAGCACACCTTCGGCGACCTGCCGCGAAGCGAGCTTGAGGATATGCAAAAAAAGTTCGTCAAAGCGCTCGGCGGGGATTGGATACGCTATACTGCGAGCAATGGAAGTTCTTGGCGAAAAGTGCGGGGTGTTCGGCGTCTACGGGGCTGATCTCGACGCCGCGCGCCTCGCCTTCTTCGGCCTCTACGCGCTTCAGCATCGCGGACAAGAGAGCTCGGGCATCGCTGTCTCCGATGGCCGGAAGCTCACGCGCCATGTGGGCATGGGGCTTGTGAGCCAAGTCTACACCGAGGCGGATATAGAAAAACTACAAGGCCATATCGCGATTGGCCACAACCGCTACTCTACGATGGGCGGTTCGGTCCTAGAGCACGGCCAGCCCGCCTTCGCGCACCCCTCGACCAGACTCGGGGCAAGTAGCGCGCTCGCGCTCGCCCACAACGGCAATCTGCCCTCTACGAAACTGCTTGAAGAATTTTTAGCCCGCCGCGGCGTAGAGGCGGCGGGGCTCTCCGACTCCCGCATGATCGCGGAAGCGATCGCCTGCCACCTCGCGGACAGCCTCGCGATCGAGGATGCCATTGCGAGAACTTTCCCCTTGATGACCGGCGCGTTCTCCATCCTTATCCTGACGCCGACCAAGTTGATCGCGCTTCGAGACGCATACGGCATCCGACCGCTCTGCTTCGCGCGCTTCGACGGTGGCTACGTCTTCGCCTCCGAGAGCTGCGCGTTCCACCCCATCGGTGCGACCTATGAGCGCGACGTGCGCCCGGGCGAGATGCTCGTCATAGATTCAACAGGAGTCCACAGCCGCGCACTTGCAAAGGGCCGGGAACAGCTCGATATTTTTGAGTTCGTCTACTTCGCGCGGCCCGACAGCGAGCTTCTCGGCCAGTCGGTCTACGAGACGCGTCGGAGAGCAGGCGAGGAACTCGCACGAGAGGCAAAAGTCGCGGCGGACATTGTGGTGCCGGTCCCCGAGACCGCGATCCCGGTCGCGATCGGCTATGCTGCGACAACCGGTATCCCGCTTGAGATGGCGTTGGTAAAAAATCGCTACATCCATCGCACCTTCATCGCGCCCGAGCAGCACATCCGCGAGCAGGGAGTGAAACTGAAGCTGACGCCTTTACCTGAAATCATCCGCGACAAACGGATCGCCGTCATCGACGACTCAGTCGTGCGCGGCACGACCTCGAAGCAGATCGTCGCGATGCTTTTTGAAGCAGGAGCGAAGGCCGTCCACTTCCTCCTCGCGTCTCCGCCGGTCAAATTCCCGGACTTCTACGGCATCGACACTCCGAACCAAAAGAAGCTCCTCGCCGCGAGCCACTCTCGAGAAGAAATGCGAAGCTACTTGGGTGCCACGACGCTCCACTTCCTCTCGCTCGCGGGCCTGATCAAGGCGATCGGCGTCTCGCGCGACCGGCTCTGCACTTCCTGCTTCACGGGCGACTACCCGATCGATCTTTTAGAACGCACAAAAGAAGTAAACTATTCGGTCTAGTGAGAGAGTAAAGATTCAATCAACTTTTTCGTGTCCGCAAGCGAGGTCACGGCCTCAACTTTCGCACTGGAGCCGAGCATCACTTCGTCATTGCCGCCCGGATAGAGCGCGTCGCCCACGTAGAGCAGATCGGTGAGCGTGAGGCCGAGGCGCTCCGCGAGTTTGGTTGCGCCGTAGAGCTTGTCGATGCCCTTGCGCGTGATGTCAATCGTGGTCATCCCGCCCATCTTGACCTCGGCCCAAGGGAGTTCGGGCTTAATAATTTCAACCATCGTGCGGCGCTTCTTCTGGTCTGGATCCCATTTTTGTTTTTCGGCAATCGGCGCCCGCTGCCCGACACCCGAAAACGCGACCTGGGTATCCTGCCGCCGCTCAACGCGCGCTCCATACGCAGGCGGCAAGTCCATTTTGAGTTCTGCAATCGCTTTTTCTATCGCGCGCTCTGCCCCAGCCATCTGCACCTCGGTCAGCGTTTCCTGATACGCGCTCTGCCAATCCGAACCATTCCAAAAGTAAAGCGCCGCACCCGAAGTAGGGAGCAAATAGACATTCTGAAGTTCAGCATCAGCAGGCAAACGAGCGACAACCTGTTCCTTAAATTGAGTAAGCGACGCGCCCGAGGTTATCGCGATCGGGATCTGGTGTGAGAGTTTCGCAAGCAAAGCGCCCATAGAAGTCTCAAGCGCCGCTTTGCTTGCCGTAAGCGTGCCGTCCAAGTCAAAAATGATTGCGCGGGGCATAGCAGAGATAACTTAGGAAAGCGCCTTAAGGATGTGCGCAAGCGATGCGGTCGCAACGCCAAGCACTTTGTCCGCGCCGCCGTAGTAGAGGTAGAGCGTATCGTCTCGGACGATGGCGCCGCAGGAGAAGACGACGTTCTCTATCTCGCCCTGTTTCTCATAGGGCAGCTCCGGCTCGAATATCGGATCGGCAGTACGCGCAAGCACCGCGAGGCCGGAGGGGTCGAGGAGTGCCGCGCCGAAGCGATAGCGGCCGCGGTGCGAGACGCCATGGTAGATCAGCAGGTAACGGCCATCGACTTTAATTGGCGGGGCAGCGATGCCCACCTTCGCGGCGTCCCACATACCTTCTCGAGGCGCCATAATTTCAATACAGCGTACGACGGGCTTCTTGAAGGAGAGATCGGGCAGGAGGTCCGCGCAGATGCGCGAAGACACTCGATGATAGAGCAGGTATTGCCCGTTCACTTCATGGGGTAAGAGGCCGATGTCCTTATCGTCCACATTGTCGGGCGTGATGAGCGCGCTCTCAGTCCAGCGATGGAAGCGTTTCGCGAGGAAGTCTTCAGTGCTGATCGAGGTGATCGCGCCGCGCGGGGCGTGTGCGCCGTCGTAGGCGATATAGCTCATATAGAGCCGATCGCCGAAGACTACGAGCCGCGGATCCTCGCAGCCGGAGTTGCCCTCGGGATCGCCGCGCTTCTGCTCGAACTCTGCGCGCGGAGCGTAGCAAGGCTCGGCGAGACGTTCGTCAATCGTGATGCCATCCTCGGAGCGCGCATAGCCGATACTGGAAGTATTGTGTGCATCCATCGCGCGATAGAGGAGGTGGACCGAGCCACCAAGATCGATCGCGCCGGCATTGAAGGTCGCACGGCTCTCAAAGCCCACGCCCTGCGGCGTGAGGATCGGATTCTTTGGCGAACGGACGAAGGTACGCGCGGGTCCCGTTGGATCAAGGGCCTGGAGGAGATCGGGGAGCGAAAGCGTCGCCTTAGCGCAGACGGTGTCCGCGGCGCCGTACCAGATCTCAAGCGTCTCCCGCACAATAGTTGCGCCGGAGGGGAAGACGATGCGCGGCACGAGTCCGTATTCCTCATAGACCTCTTCGGGAACCATCAAGGGATAGGTGCGCGAGATGAGCTTCTGTGGATTGAACGTATCAAGAAGTGCCGCTTCGACGCCAAAGATGCGCCTGTGTTCGTCGTAATAATTTTGTATGTAGGAATACATAAGAAGCCAGCCCGCCTCGGTCTTCAGGGGCGCTGCGCCGACCTCCACATGATCATTATCGGCGCGCCGGAATTCCGGCAAGGCGTGGAGGGCAAGGTGGTCGTGCCACTCGCGCCAATAGTCCGGATTGAAAAAGTCGGAGACATTTTTCGCGCGGGCGAGCGCGATGGTCGGACGCGGATATTCGCTCGTCCAATCCGTGTGCACGGTTAGGAGCAGGGTCACCTGCCCGTCGATGCGCTCGGGGAAGAGCGCGGCAGTTTTCGCGTTGAAAGGCGTTACCAGATGCCGCTCGGTGAAGTCCTCCGGCGTGTCGCCAACGGCAACTGCGACCTTAATATTGTCGGGGCCGAAGGGGAATCCCCCGAGCGCGGTGTAGAAGCAGTACCACGTACCTTCAAAAAAGGTGACGCGCGGATCCTCGCAACCGAAGCGATCCCATTCTGCCTCCGGCGCGATGACCTGCCGGCGGGAATGGAAGTGGATGCCGTCGTCCGAGCGCGCGCTGCCTATAGAGGAGAGGCCGGCGTGTGGGGTCTGGAGCGCGTCGGGGTTGCCCATCGCGCGATAGTAGAGGCGCACGCCCTCGTCGCTCCGCAGTGCCGAGGGGTTGAACGTAGCGACCGCCTCCCAAGGATGCTCGCGCTCGGGCGAGATGAGCGGGTTCTCTTCTTCGCGTCGTAGAACGAACATATACCGTTAGAATAACAGAATAAGCACGCTCACCACGGCACCGACCAGGAAAAGATTCGTTACACTTGCGATAACAAGTGCTGTTGAGTAGATCACGATCCGGGCCAACGTAACCGGGAACTCCCGATAGAGAATAAATTCTGCAACGTTCGTTTGTTTAGCGGAGGTATAAACAAAAGAGGCGAAAGGAACTTCGATGAGACATGCCAAAAATCCCGCGGCGAGTGTTGAGGCATAGAGTAACAGCGGTGCTGTTGGCAAAGCGTATCGCAGCAGCCAAATCAGTGCCATTAAGACGGCCCCGATACGCATAAATATTTTTGGATTAATTTTGTCCGTATATTTCCCGATGGCTAGAGTGAAGAGAATTGAGCCGATGGCCGCGAGCGTCCCGATGAAGCCGACCGAAAGCGCATTGCGAAACACCAAGAAGATGAAGAGGGGCCATACAACTGCCTCCAGTTCCTGCCGAATATTCTCTGCGAATTCAATAAAGGTATATCGTCTAAACCGTTCAAAAATGGAAAGAAAAGTTTTGAAGTTGAAGGATGCGCTGACAGAAAGTTCCGGAATAAAAAACAACGGAATCAGCGCCACAAGAAGAAACATTCCACCGAGCACAAAGAGGGCAGGGAATCCGTAGCGCACCGCGACGAGCCCGCCTAAAATCGGCGCCAAAAGCCCGAGTGTTTGCGGAAAGCCGAAAAGCTTACCTACACTGTCGCCAATTTTCCCTTCTTTGGCATTGCTCGCAAAAAACAAGTGAAGGGCGAACCAGTATAGTCCGATCCCCGCACCCTGCAGAATCGCAAGTAAGGGGAGTGAAATGCTAACGTAGTGGAGCGCATAGAGGAGCCAGATATATGTCAAAGTAAAGGGGAAACTCGCGATGACCATTATGCGCACGCCCGTTTTACGCGCGAGCATCGCCGCACCCAAAAAGAAAACGAAAGTGCTAATGCCACTGACGAGATAGAACGAAAAAACTGTTGTGGGCGAGTGCCCAAGGCTGATGAGGTACGCTGGAATGAAAATGCCCACGAGCGACCCGGTAAGGCCGGTAAGCGAATGCATGATATATACCGACCGAAGATTCTTTCCCATGAGTTAAGCGGTTTGCGTGGGCTCTGCGGTGAGCGTCGCGGGTTCGCCGCGCATAAGCGCCTTGAGGAAGGGCATAAGCGGCGTGAAGGCGACGCAGACCACGCGGTCGCCGCCGCCATAGTAGACGTAGAGCATGTCATCACGGATCACGGCGCCGCAGGCGTAGACCACTAAGCGGCCGTGGTTCTCGTCGTGTTCGTCTGGTGAGAGGACCGGTTCGGGGGCGCGGTGGAGGATGCGCGTCGGGTCCGCAAGATCGAGGAGGAGCGCGCCGAGCTCGTAGCGGCCATGCGCTTCGCCGTACGCGTGGTAGAAGACAAGCCAGCCCGCCTCGGTCTTGAGGGGCGGGGGGCCGGCGCTCTTCATCTTCGTATGCCAGGCGATCGACTGCCACGGCATCGCGTTCGGATCGACACTCTTGCCACGCAGCGTCTCCGGATCGAATGACTCAAGATCGTCGGTGTATGCAACACGCACATGATCCGTATCCTCGCCATAGACGCCGTGAAGGATTGCAAATCGGCCGCCTATTTTCTCCGGGAAGATCACCCAGTTCTTATGGACCTCGCCCGCCGGCGAAAGAAGTTTGGGCGCGCTCCACCTCCAGCGCTTGGCGAGGAAATCTTCTTGCGAAAGAGAAATCATCGCGACGCGGATGAAATCCCATCCGTCGAAGGAGTTAAAGGTGAGGTAGACGCGACCGTTAATCGCGACCATGCGCGGGTCCTCGCAGCCGCCCCAGCTGCCGCCCGAGGGATAGAGGATCGGATTGTAGCGACGTTCGCCGTGGCGCGGCAGGTTCCGCGGATTGGTGGAGGCGTAGATCGCATAAGGAAGTTGGTCATCAAAGATGAGGCCGTTGCCGCTTGAGGCGTAGCCGAGGCGCGAGACGCCGTCCATACCGATCGCACGGTACACAAGATGGGTTCGCCCGCCAAGCGCCACCGCGGCGGGGTTCAAGACAGATTGCGCGTTCCACGGGTGAGAGCCCGGCGAGAGGACGGGATTGCAGGAGATGCGCACGAGCATCGCGTCTCTTCTTGCCCACGCGCCGATCCCAATGGCCGCTGCGAGTTTCTTCCGGAACGGCTTGGAGAATACCGCGCCGAGTACGCAGCCAACGACGAAGATGGAGAGGAAGAATGCGAGCAGATTGATGACGAGGAGCGTGCTCATATCTGCCCAATCGCGGCAGCCCCGGCCTCGGGGCTGCCGCGGCCATAGTCGTCTGCAAGCCGCACCTCGTCGTTCTCGTCGAAGTGCCCGAACGCAATTTCTAAAATCGTGATGCCGCTCTTGCCCGCAGCGAGCCGGTGCGGTGTCGTAGCTCCAATCTCGAATTCATCTCCCGCGGTCGCCGGATACGCCTCCGTGCCGATAGTGACTACGCCCGTGCCCTCGAGGACGCGCCAGAACTCGCTTCGCGCTTCGTGCTTCTGCAGCGAGAGCTCCTTGCCAGCAAGCACGCGGATGATCTTCACGGTTGAAGACTCGTTGGCGGTGAAGCGCTCGAAAGAGCCCCACGGCCGCTCCTCTTTTGTCCGCTGTTGAAGGAACGTCATAACGCAAGAATATCATTTCTTTGCACGATTCCCGCCCGGCTGTCCACATAATCAAGCTGTGGTATACTCGCGCCATGTTCGTGAATGTCTGCATCGCGAAGCTCCACCGCGCGACCGTCACCGATGCCGACCTCGGCTACGCCGGCTCGATCACCATCGACGAGGCGCTCGTCAAAGCGGCAGGGCTCCTGCCCGGCCAGATGGTCACGATCAACAATGTTTCAAATGCCGTTTCTTGGCGCACCTATATCGTCGCGGGGAAGAAGGGACGAGGCGATATCGTCCTCAACGGCCCGCCGGCGCGGCTCTTCCAGAAGGGCGACAAGGTCATCATCCTCGGCGAGGCCTGGGTGGAGGCCTCCGAGGCTGCCAAGATGAGCCCGACCGTCCTTTTCCTCAGCGACAAAAACAAAATCACAAAAATAAAGAGAGGCTGGCGCCCGAAGTAGTCAAAGTTGCAAAATCAGTTTGGAAGCGTAGAGTGCGCGCAGGAGCCCTTTGTTGGGTATAGAGAAAGGTACCAGATGAATCACTCGCTGCCGATCCGGAAGATAGACATCAGCTTTCTCCCCGGCCCCTACAGCAACTTCTTCACAACGCGGCGCGTCCATCTCTACGCGATTATGGGCTTTGACGACCGCCCCGATCCGGATCTCAACGATCCGTCTGGCAATATCAAGCGCATCGCCGCCGAGGGCATCGTCAAGGGCAGGAGATCCCGCGAAGGATTCACCGGCATCACCCATGCGGTGGACAGCACCTCGGGGAACTTCGGCCCTGCGCTCGCCGCCGAGCTCGCGCGAAACCCCGACACGGCCCATATCAAAACGATCTGCGTCGTGTCAAAGACGTTGCCGCAGGGCAAGCTCGCGCGGCTGACGGCCTGTGGCGCCGAGATCGTGCCCGCCGAGAACCAGCTCGCGGCGATGGACGTCGCGGAATCTTATCAATTTCGCCCGGGGTATTGGTACACCAGCCAGTACGACAACCCGGACAATCCCGCGGCATTCCTGCCCTATGGTGAGAATCTTGCGGCAGAGCTGCCGAACCTCGGCGTCTTCTCCGCCGGCATCGGCACGGGCGGGACCTTCATCGGTTTCGTCGAAGGATTCCGCTCTCGGCGCGATACGCCGGCGTGGCAGCTCCATGCGATCGCGGCAACCGTCGCCAAAGGCCATTCCATCTCCGGCATCCGGACGCTCGAAGCCCTTCAGCGGGTCAAGAATCCCTGGCAGGCATCGGCGAATCGTATCGAGAGGGTGGATCTGCCGACCGCGCTTGAAGCGAGCCGCGCGCTCCAAGCCGCCGGTATCCCCGGCGGCCCGAGCTCAGGCGCCGCCCTCGCGGCCCTCTATCAAGGGCTCCGATCACGCTCCACTGCGGAGCTCAAGGTGATGCAGAACGGGAACGACAACATCGTCGCGGCATTCATCTGCGCTGACCGCTGGGAAGTCTATCGGGATCTTTATCTCTACGAACCGCAGAAATAAGTGCCCGGCCGCGCAGGCGCGGCCGGGTTTTCTTTTTGCCCGCCCGGCACGATGCGGCACTGCGTGCTACGCTGCTCCTATGCAAACCTCTGCTCTGTATCTGCGCACCATCATCTTCGGCATCACCGACAGTCTCGTCTCCACCGTCGGGCTCCTCGCGGGCATCGATGTCGCCGGCGCGCCGCATGCGACGCTCGCCTTGACGGGCATCGTCTATGCTTTCGTGGAGGCGTTCTCCATGGCGGTCGGGAATTTCCTCTCCGAGGAGTCAGCCGAGGAGTACACGGCCAAGGGCGCAGTGAACCCGCGCTCCGCGCTCGCGGGCGGAATGGCGATGTTCGTCGTCTTCGTGCTCGCGGCCTTCATCCCCATTCTGCCGTATCTTCTCTTCTCCACCTGGGTTGCGCTTGCGGGTTCGATCGGGTTTTCTATCTTCGCGCTCTTCGTCGTCGGACTCGTGAGCGGACGGCTCGCCGAGCTCCCGATGCTCGCGCGCGGCGTGCGGATGGTGGTGCTTGGCGGCGCGGCGGTGATTATTGGCGCGATTGTTGGCTCTATTATCCCCGCCATCTAGGCCGCCGCGTTTTCAACAGGGGGGTCTCCCGATCGGTCCAAAAGGGGTCATACTGGGGGTACGGCTGGTCGAGCCGTCTCGCAGCCAAACAGCTCGTACCCTCATGAAATCAAAATCACTGCACATGCTGACGTTCATCCTGCTCGTCATTGGCGGCCTCAATTGGGGTCTCATTGGCATCGGCGGATTCGCCGGCAGCGACTGGAACGTGCTCCACGCGATCTTCGGCTCCTGGCCGACGCTCGAGTGGATCATCTACGTTCTCGTCGGCCTCTCGGCGCTCCTTTTTGCGACTACGCACAGCAAGGACTGCCGCATCTGCACGGGAATGATGTAATCTGCACTCGGCTCTCAACCCGCCCGCGCCTCTGGCGCGGGCGGGTTGTTCTATGCCAAGAGGAACGCGAAGAACGCGAGCGAGAGTGCGATACGATAGATGCCAAACGCGACGAAGGAGTGTCCGCGCACGTAGCGTAAGAGCCAGCGGATAGAGGCGAGAGCGACCGCGAAGGAGGTCACGAGGCCGGCTGCGAGCATCAACCACTCGCTCCCAGAAAAAATAGTTTGGGCTTTCACGAGCGAAAGGCCGGTCGCAGCCACCATGGTCGGGACTGCAAGCAGAAAGGAGAACTCCACAATTGCGGCGCGCGAAAGCCCGAGCAACATGCCGCCCACAATGGTCGCGGCGCTCCGCGAGACTCCCGGGATAATCGCCACCGCCTGCGCGAGGCCGATGAGCGCCGCATCGCGGTATGAGAGGGTTGTTAGATCGCGTGCGCCCACGCGCTCGCCACGCCACCTTTCAAACGCGATAAGCACGACACCGCCGACAAGAAGAGCAACAAGGACGACCCATTCGTTGCCGACGAGGTACGTCTTGACTACCTGATACAGTGCGAGGCCGATAATCCCGGTGGGGATAAAGGCCGCGGCGATTTTCTTCACAAGCAGCCAGTTGAGGAAGGAACGCCAGTAAATAACCACGACCGCGAGGATAGCGCCGAGCTGAATCGCTATCTCAAACGTCTTCACGAAGTCGCTCTGGAGGATGCCAAGGAGCGAAGAGGCGAGGATCAAGTGCCCGGTGGAGGAGACGGGCAGGAACTCGGCCGCGCCTTCCACAATCCCGAGGATAATGCTCTCCAGAAACGTCATTCGTTGATGCTAGCACGGCGGAGCAGGCAACTTGACAGGGAATAGTCAATATGCTAGTATCAAAAACGCGAGGCGGTTGCTTGTTGCTTCGCTTATCCAATACATGCCAATCCTCGGAGCCCTTATGGGGCTTTTCTTTTTGTCTGGTATGCCGGGCACCGCCTTGTCGGCGGAGGCTCCGGCACTGCCGGCCTACATCCTGACTCTGACGGGATATAACGCCGTGCCCGCACAGACGGACACCGACCCCTCCATGACCGCAAGCGGTTCCGCTGCCAATCCGGAGGTGGTCGCTGCGCGCTCGCACGACTTGGCGGGCGAGCTGCCCTTCGGCACGATCGTAGAGATTGTCGGCCCCGCGGTCGCAGGGGAGGGCTGCGGCTGGAGCGCGACGGCGAAACACATCGGGTATCGCGTCATCGCCGATACGATGAATACGCGCTACCACAACTCTCTCGATATCCTTTTTAGTACAAACAACCAGTTCCTCATGAGCGACGGGCGCACGAAGAACGCAAGCGTCGTACTCGGAACCTGCGCAAACACCCTTGTCCGTGTCGTTGGTTTCATCGACATCTCTCGCCCGAGCGCGCTGCCGAAGACCCAAACAGAACTCGCGGCGCTCGTAGAGAAGCTCGACTTCACGTTCACCAAGTAGTCAGTTGAATAAAGAAAACGCCCGGCGCATACGCGCCGGGCGGCATTTTACGAGACCTTCACTTCAACCCTGATCGGCTTGCGGAGCACGGCGAGCATCCGTTCGCGGCGCGGCTGATTCTTGTGCTTTGCACGAAGTGTTCTCAGATTGCCATCAAAGACAGCGTCCGCGAAGCCCCAATGTTTGGCCTCATCGGCCTCAAGCCAGACGTCGATATCCTTGCGGATACCTTCCTCGAGCATGGCGCGAATCTTATGTTCCGGCCACCTCGAGAATTTACCCTGTTCCTTGAGCCGGGCTACGTAGATGCGCAGCATCATCTCGTAGCATTTGCGGCGCTGCACGTCTTCAGTATCGGCCTCTTGATCGAGGCCATAGAAGCCGTAAGTTCCGCGATGGTACATGTACTGTGCCGGCGGCCTGATGAGGAATCGATCGGCAGCGAGCGGGATGATCGAAGTCATCGAGCGTGCCCACTTGGTGGCCAAAACGGTGACGGGATTCGGACAGGTCAGGATCGCCCCAAACATCTTCATCCCCTCGACCCAGTGCCCGCCGCAGGTGGACATCTTAACGAGAATCGGTCGGTCAGGATCAATACCGCTCAAGATACTCATATTCATCTCGAAACGATCGGCCATGTTATGTTCGACACCCGGTTCATCCAACGCGTAGTCATCGGGAGGAAAAACCTTCGGGTCTCCGCCGAGATATATCGTGAACGAAGGTCGTTCAATTCGGTAATCGTGCACGTCTTCGGGGATGAAATCCCCCCCGAGAGCTTTCTGATGTTCGCCGTCAGATACTTTTATCCGGCGGCTGGCTTTCTTGCGGTCCATACGTCTCTCCCTATCTGAAGCTGGAACTGCGTCCTGTCCGCGAGGATACCACAAGAAAAAGAAAACCGCCTCCCCGGGTAGGGGAGGCGGTAGAGATTAAGTGGGGCGGACGCGTTCTTCGAACGCTTCCCGCACCGCCTTGTTCGCGGCCCTCATCTGCGATTCGGGAGTTGGCGTGCCGAGGAAGGTTGTCTCGGTTCGCTTGATTTTCCCGTTCAGGGAACCCACTTTGAGCAGCCCGACGCCGAAGTCCACGATTTTCAGTTTTGTGTTCTCAAAGTCGCTCTTGTGCTTCAAGGTGCCGACTTGGAGACAGACATGCTGCTGGCCGCATCGCTTCGCTTGGTCGAATTTCCACTCTTCGACCGCTTCCGCAACATGGAAGTTTGCACCGATAACGATATTCGTATTCGCCATCGTAAGCATCTCTTGCGGACGAATAGAAGTCGTTTTGGTGCGCGACATGTAGGGATGCAGCATTGCGAGCGAGAGCCCAGACGCGAGCAGATGTCGTTGGTTCGGCTCGAGCCGGATGATGCGGCGGTTGACCAACTGCGCGAGATCCGGGCGATAGATTTTGGCCTCGGCAAGCGTCCCGACTACATTCTCCGTCATCAATCGGCGCAATGTATCGCCGAAGGTCGCGAGGGAATTGAAGCCCTCCGGAGCGACCCACTCGCAGTGGTTACCTGGGATGTAGAGGAAGGTGGGCAGAGCTTTGAGGATTGACTCCTCGAGGTCTCCGGCCTTCGCCTTCCGGGCATTCCATCGCGCGCGGAACACGGTCGTCAGCACTTCTGATACTAGGTACGCGGCCAACTTCTCTTGGTTGGTGTAGTTGAACATATACCCATCGCCGTTGAGGATGGCGTTTTTGAGCATCAAGTCGTGCCTGAGTCCCTCGATAAAGTCGCCCGCGCCGCAGAGAATGTCTGCACCGCTTTCGAGCATGACCTTGGGGACTTCATCGCGGAAGTACTTCATATCGGTGTCTACACAAGCGGCATGAAGACACCCGAAGCCGAGGATTGAGTCCACCTTCTCGATTTCCTCCACCGGATATTCCAGATCTTGCTGGAACCAGGGCAGGTAGAAGGTATAGCGCTTTGAATTTTCGTCGCGGATGATCCCTGGCCACGACTTGCTCCGGCGCCGCTCGACGAGCTTGTCGAGTGCGCGCCCGACGGTAGCTCGAGGCTGTTCGATCAGGTCAGCAAATTGCCCAGCCGTCTGCGGGCCCCGCTCCTTAAGAACGGCCACGAGCTCTTCCTGGATCCTGGTTGAATCCGGCGGCGTGTGGATGAGTTCCCACTCTTGGGACACAAGATCCTTAAAGTTGTAGGTGATGAGCGTCGCCTCCTTCGCCTTTTTAGAATAGAGGTTAAGGACGCGAATGCCGATCTGATTCTCTGCGGTCCGCGTCTCCGCGATCTTGTAGAGTGCGGGGAGGGAGAAGAAGGGAAGCTTCAACTCGCTCGCGTCGCCCGGATTGAAGATTGCGGAAGCAAAGCAGCCGACGGTATTGATGTCGCCCATGCCGCGCGTGCCGCGTTTCATTTCGTCCTTCAGCTGTCGCATGATCGGCGTGCTGAAGTAATCGCCACGCATCCAGACGCCCTTCTTGGGCGCGTAGACGCCGAGGATCAGATTCAGCGGTTTGTCGTTATGCTCGAGCTCGAAGCGATCGGCACCCGGCCGATAGAGCCGGAGGTCGTCGCGTCGCCGCACGAGCTCGCTCGCGATGCGCTCGCCGATCCAACCGTCATAGGCCGGGCTCGTCATGATGTAGAGCTTTTTGCCCCAGAGCCGCGGGAACTCTTCAACCAAATGATCGACATGTTCGTCGATGAAATCATCGGTCGCTTCCTCACGGTGCTTCCGCTTCACGCCGACATGCGCGAGCTTCAGCTGTTCGAGCAAGGACCGAGAGTCCACCAGCCCGCCGGCGAGCACGACGAAATCGACCCCCTCTTCGGCGAATGTTGTCGCAGCGAGGCGCCACAGCCCCTCACGACATCCTTGACTCCCGTAGTTGAGACCGGACATAAGCCCGATCGACACCAACGGTTCACGTTTGGTATTTTGCATTGCCTGTCTCCTTTCAAAGAGCAGGGGTTTCTGTCTGCGCGCATCCTACACGTACCGAGATAAAAAGAAAAGCGGTGCCCGTCAGGGTTGACGGGACACCGCTTGTTTGGCCCAAACCACGATAGCGTCCACGACCTGTGGCGCCACCTTCTCCAGCATGGGGAAGTGCCCGCAGGGATAGGAGTGAAAGGTGGAGGCCTGGCTCTGATGGAGCGCATAGAGCAATCCCGAGGGGACGATGGGATCCCTGATGCCCGCAACGATCAGCGTCGGGCAATGTTTCGCACCTTGCGGAAGCGCTATGCCGCGGACGATATCCGCGACGGCCTGCGCCGATTCGGGCACGAGCCGGCCGATCGTATAACTAAGCTGCGGCTCCTCGAGGCCGGCGAACATCTGGCGGATGAACTTACTCGCGTTCGGGGGCTGTATCTGCCCGCGAGTCTCACGAGCGGTGACACCCCAGCGCGAGAGCCGGAGTGCGAGCGAGTCCCAGGCGGCCTTGTGCCCCATGCGCGCTCGCGGCAGCGCAGAGGCGACCAAGACTAAGCCGCCGAGAGCTCGGCGGCTCGCCACCATCTGCGCGATGAGCCCGCCCATCGAGTGCCCAAGTAGAATGACACGTTCCCGAGCGATACCTGCCTCCTCGAGGAGCTCGAGAACCATCCCTACATCCTCTGTATAGTCGCTCATCGAGACCGCCCCGAGGAGCTGCCCGGACGGCAGCAGCGAGTCATGGTGTCCGCGCAGATCGAGCGCGAGAGCACCAAGGCCCGCATCCGCGAAGCGCTCGAGCCAAGGACCGAAGTACCATGCGCCGCCGAACATGCCGTGGACGCACACTATGACCCGTTCGCGCTTCGCGAATCCCCCGAGTGAGGATTCGGTCAGCATCAGGGCCTGGCGGCCCCATCGTTTGTACTGGACCATACTTGCCTCCCTTGACGTTGTTCCGCTTACATTCTAGCAGAAAACGCAAAGGCGCGCCCCCCGAAGGGGGCGCGCCTTGCAATACGCCTAGGGCGTATTAGACCTTGTTGACTCCGAGGGCGTTCGGGCCCTTCGGACTCTCACCGATCGTGAACGAGACCCGGTCTCCCTCCATGAGCTCCGCGAACGTAATGTTCTGGAGCTCGTTCGAGTGGAAGAAGAGATCCTTCGATCCCTCCGGGGCGCCGTCGACTTTAATAAAGCCAAAGCCTTTCTCGTTCTTCTTGATCACAGTTCCTTGCTGCATATAGTTTTCAAGCAGATAGTTTTTTGCGTAAGATCAATTCAGTTTGCCGAAGATAGAAGCTCGATCCCACTTCTCTGGATCCAGCACTGGTTGACTCCCCCAGGGTAGCATCCCCGCCTCTTCCCGTCAAGCCCTTACTCCAGCTCCCTCTCCATCGCCCGGACATCCTTGCGATCTACGCCGCGCCCGATGAGCGCCTTGTAACGGAGCAAAGTTTTTTCATTGATGAAAGGAAGTGACATCCCATCGTACTCCATGACCCGGGCGGCGGAGAGATCGGCAGGGAAGTCTACGAACGCTCCAGCATTTTTATCAAAATAGCGCATGTGGCCCAGTGCGCTCACGTCAATATTTTGCCCGACGTATTTCATCGTCATCATGTAACACTCCCAGTGTTCATCGCGATACCATCCCGGCCCGAAGGTGAGATATTCTCGCACGCGCGGCACGATCTTTTCAAAATTTTCTTGTGGCACGTTGATGTCAATGTCCGCGAGCTCGCGCGGGGAGCCGTAAAGTTCCGCGGCAAGCCCGCCGTCAATCTCGAACGGGATTTGCAACTCGTTCAGTATGCCAACGATCCACCGCAGCGCCGTCTCGGTGTGCCTCATGCGCCCAGTATCGCACGAAGCAAATTTTACGCCGAGTGGGCGCGTAGCCAGTCCATTACCTTCTTCCGGTGCAGATCAAGCGACCAGACGCCGCGTCCCTTGAAAAGCCCGGAGTGCGCGCTCCGGAATTGCTCGAGGAGCGCGGCGGAGGCGCGAGGGAAGGCAAGCGGGAGATTCTCGTTGTAGAGTTTGAGGAATTCCGCAAGCGAGCGAACCTTCTCGCTCCGTAGCCGATCCAGGTCCGGCGTTCTCATGCCTCCGAGTATACCATAAAGCCTCAAAAATGTCAGCTCGCCGCTTGAACGTAGTAAGATAGGGGGGTGAACAAAGCCGAGGATCGTTCATTCGCAGCATTGCGGATCGTCTTCGGGGCCGTGTGGTTCATCGACGCTTCCTTCAAGTGGAGTCCGGCCTTCATCAATAACCTGACGCAGTATCTGACCGAAGGCGCGCAGGGCCAGCCGGCGCTGGTGCAGGCCTGGATACATCTCTGGGTACAGGGGGTGAGCATTGATCCGCACTTCTTCGCGATTGTGGTCGCGATCGCCGAGACCGCGATCGCCGTCGGCCTCCTCTTCGGCTTCCTCACCGAGATCGCGATTGCGGGCGGTATCTTGATGACGCTTGTTATCTGGTCGACCGCCGAGGGCTTCGGCGGCCCCTACGCGGCGGGCTCGACCGACATCGGCGCGGCGATCATCTATGCCATCGTCTTCGCCGCGCTCTGGCTCGGCCGGTGCTGGCGTCATTACAGCATCGACTCGTTCTTGAAAAACAAAATCCCCTGGCTCTACTGGCGCTGGTAGTGGGTTAGTATCGCTGGTGTGATAGAATGTCCTCTATGAAGAAATATCTAGGACTGGGGATTGCTCTCGCTCTGGTTATAACGCCGATCAGTTTCGTATTTGCGGACGAAGGAGAGAGCGGGGGAGGATATCAGCAGTGGTCCCTCGGGCCGCCGCTGCCGCCCGGGCCTGGCGCACAGATTGAAGAGTCTGCGCAGCCGCAGGATCTCGAGGAGGACGCCAGCTCTACTGGCGAGGATAACGGGCCATCGGAACTCCGGCCTATGATGCCTCTGGGCCTCATGCACCGAGGTGAACGTAATCAAGAGGCCAGCTCGACCGAGAACGGCTACCAGGGCAAAGAACACGGCATCCCCTTCCTTTTCTGGTCCTGGCTCTTTGGGCTTCCCGCGACTACCACGGTGGGCGAGCTCCGCGCAGAGCTCCAGGCCTCCAGCACCGCAAGCTCGAGTCCGCCTGTCCCAAGAGCAGAGCGATTCTTCCGGCACTTCTTCCGGTTCTTCGGCTTTGGCGGCGGGGACTAATCCGAATGAGCGTAGTTGATCGTTGACACCTCGTAGCTGAGGCGTAGACTCCCTGCGGATTGTGAGAGGAACCTTGCGATGGAAACATTCGCTCGTTGGCTCGCCGCGCCACCTGCGGGGCGTTCTGCGCTCGGGCTTTGGCTCGGGTTCGCCATCCTTGTCTTTGTCATTTGGCTTGGTGTACCCGCCCTTCTTGGAGTTCGTTTTCCGGTTGAGTACCTTGCCGTTCCATTGTCGTTGAAAAATCTTGCCGTGATGGCAAGCACGTCCTTTGGAGAAGAGTTCGTCTTCCGCGTCCTGCCCGTGATGACAGTTCTCTACCTCTTTCCGGGGAGAACCGTCTGGGCACTTTTGGCGGCAATTGTGGTCGCGTATCCCTTCGGGATGTGGCACGACTGGCTCTTCACCGCGAAGACCTGCCTCGGCCTCGGCGGCATCGTCCTCGCGTTCGCGTATGTGAAGTTCGGAGGGGCGTCAGGCAAGCCCTTCAACGGCTTCCTCGCCTGCGGCGGTATACATGCCGCCTGTAATCTAGTCGTGGCGGTTGCTGCTCACATCGTCCTCGCCTGGTCCCCCAGCGTTTCCTGAAGAATACGCTGCACCCCGCCCATCGCGGGGCTTTTTATGCAATCGATTTTTTTCGCAGAGTTTTCAGCGCTCGAGCAAGGCCCATCAACTCATTAAAAAATGTCGCAACGCGATCTCCGCTCCAGCCAGCGCGAAGCGGTTTGAAGAGCTCGGGGTCTACCGGCACTTTCTCATTCATGACCGCCTTGTATATTTCGGAAGAAAGATGGATAGCACTTCTGATCGGATGCATCGAGAGCTCGATAGCCACTTGACGCAGCTGTTCGACTGAACGTGCTCCGAGGGCGCTCCCGTAGCTCACGAACCCGACCAGCTTGTCGCGCCACTCAACAAATACCCAATCGAGCGCGTTCTTCAGTACCGCGGGATAGCCGTGGTTATATTCCGGCGTGACGATGATATAGCCGTCGGCTTCGCCCACCTTCGCAGCCCACTTCTTCCCGAGCTCGTTCGCGTAGTTCCCCCCGTTCATCGAAGGCGACACCGGTTCGTCGAAGAAGGGGAGCGACCAATCGCGCAGGTCAATAAGCTCGGCCTCCACGCCCTCTTCTTTCTTCAATTCATCAAAAACATATCGAGCAGGCTTCTCGCTGAAGCGATTCTGCCGCGTGCTGCCGACAATGACTTGGATTTTGAGCGGATCCTTTTCCATCACGCCCTTCAGTGTATCACGAGTCTTCTGCAGGCTATGAAAAGGGCGGCGGATTTCTCCGCCGCCCATCCCGTTCGTCTAAAGTTTGATGGTGCCGCCGTTGGTGTTTGGGTTGCCACAATGAGGACAAGGCCCAGCGCCGCCTTCAAAACTCGTGCTGTACTTACCCTTCACCTCTTTGCGGCCGTTCGCTCTTCCGATTTGGTGATAAGTAAGCGAGTCCCAGTGGTAGCGGCGAGAGCCGTCTGGCATCTGCCAGTACCAACAGTTCGGACCACACTCAGTCACAAAGGTGATTTTCTTGCCAGCTCGACGAGCCAGTGTGACTTCGCCTGGAATGAAGCGAGCGCCCTTGCTCATATCCTCCGCGTCGGAACGCGGAAAGAGCGCACCCATATCACCGTCACCGCCTGCCCTGTTGTCCAATGCATTAGCCAAGAAGCCGAAGGCAGCTAATTCGTTCATGTTTGAATAGCGTTGTCTTGGCATACTCTCACCATCCTTTCTGTTGAAGAAACAATAAATTCGTACAGCGGACCAAGACGATCCAGGTCCATTTTCTTATATATCACACTACAATAATCCTGTCAAACACAGCTTCACCAGATAGAGAACGCGCGAACCTGTTTGGGACAAAAAAGCCTCGCATCTAGTGCGAGGTTTATGGGTGCACCCTAGTCTCGATAGCCACTTTCTGGAGGATCCGCCCCAAGGGGTCCGAGGTTGGGATCGAAGCGAAAGAGCGTCCCGCAGTAGGGGCAGAGGATACAATCGCTCTCGCCGAGCTCCAGATAAACATGCGGATGATCGTGTGGCGGCGAGGCGCCGACGCATTCGAAGGCTCGTACCCCAATGCGGATCTCGGGGACACCATCATCGTTTTTAAACTTTGCAAACCGAAGTTCTTCCATCGGATACCACTCCTTGAAGGTTTTTCGATCCAATTCCTTCTGTAGTATATCACGCGGCAGAATCTACGTGTCGATCTAATATATTCAGGCGGGTTCGAGTCTGTGCGGGATAGAAAGGCGGCCCGTAAGAGTCGCCTAGGGCCTTCTCCCTGGCCTGGGGCTGAAATATTTCTCGAATTTACCCTCCACACCCTGGAATTCCTTCGCGTCGGCGGGAGCCTCTCCGTGCCGGGTAATGTTGGGCCAGATCTTTGCGTATTCGGCATTCACGCGGAGCCATTTCTCGAGGCCGGATTCATTGTCAGCTTTGATCGCTTCAACGGGGCATTCCGGCTCGCAGACGCCGCAATCGATGCATTCGTCAGGATGGATGACGAGCATGTTCTCGCCCTCATAGAAGCAATCGACCGGGCAAACTTCGACGCAATCCATGAACTTGCACTTGATGCAGACTTCGGTGATGACATACGTCATGCTGGATACTCCTTTTCGTTTCCACCGCAACTCTAACGCTTTTAACAAAACGACGCATTACGCCTCGCCCTGTGCGAGCATTGTCACTTTCCGACTACGGTCGTGATCAAGTTCAATGAAAAGAACTTGTTGCCACTCTCCTCGGATCAACTTTCCGTTTTCGATAATAAGCGTGAGATAGCTGGGGAGGACCATATTGTGCGCATGTGCATGACCGTTTATGCATTCGTGAACCACCCCATGCTCGTCCGGTAGACACAAATGAGTGTGTCGCTTGCCCTTAGGATTGTTGATGTCCCGAATATCATTGTGATGATACTCCTCGGCAGGATGCGCAAAACGGTCGAGTATTCTTTGAAGATCAGGCGTGTACCCGAGAGTTTTCTCTGGACCGATAAGGTTTTTCTCGTCCTCATTTACCCACAAACCGCAGGTAGTGTGGTGTGCCTGGAGCGTTACGGTGCCGGTCTGTACTCCAGAATTTTCTACAAATGCCTCAACCTCTTGAGTGATATTAATAAATTCCAGACGATGGAGGGTCTGGTACGAAAGGGTTTTGGTAGCTACTTTGTATGCCATGGGAAGTACTATCGATAACTATAACACTATTTCCTTAGTTTCGCTTTTGGCTCCGATTGTAAATCAATTTCGTTAGATCGTATGCGACCGTGTAAGTCGCGAATATCCAAAACAATATCCAGTTGCCATAGAAAAGACAATAGAGAAAAGTTGGGATTGGGTAGTAGAGCATCGTCTCGCTCAAAATAAACGCCATGCCCTTGACGTGTATAACATCATCCAACTGGTCTTTCAAGGCGCCAAAAATAAGAAAAACGATCAGGAATCCGAGGAAGGGAATGCTTACGATGTTATCGGAGATGATACCCGCAACAATGATGAGGGTTGCGGCTATTTGGTGGTTCAAAAAATCGAGCCGGTTTCTAACAATAAAAGCGATATTCATCGCCACCACCGTCGACACGACGATTGGGTTCGAGAGAAGAATGACCAAAACACCCGCAATGCCCCACAAGAATCCGAATAAAATGTTGCTGTACTTGAACCATTTGAGCCCGTGTTCGTCCAATAGATCAGCGACTTTCATCGTGACGCCGTAGATTATCGCGCAAATTATAAGAACCGCCGTGGGAATCATTGCTTTTAGTATACCAAGCTCGAATTCCAGCAGTCGGGCGGGGATATTAGAATCCGTTTTGAATAAAAAAGAAGGGTCGCCAGGTGGCGACCCCTCGTACGTAATCCGGCGGTGGAAGATTCACTAGTTGTCGTTGTCGTGCGCGTGCCCATCGAATTCAGGATCCCCCTCTCCTATAATTTGACAATCAACCATTTCGATTCGAGTCGCCTTCCCGGGGCCAGGTTGATACAATATTGCCAGCGGATTATGGTTCGATGCGATGAGCTCTGCGTGGTCGTTGCGCCAGCCAAACGTTAGAGCGTTCACTCCCGTTTCAGCGACTGCTTTCAGTTCGGGAACCTCAAGTAGAATGCAGCAAACACTAGAACGATACCGACGTTCACGACGAGTCGTTCCCAGAAGTGGTTCCTAAAGAAAAACACGTCGACACCGACAATCACGGCTATCATGACCGCGACGAAAACTGCAATCATTAATGGCCTTGTCATTACTTGAAACAATACCATACCCCCGTGGCCCCACCGGATAGAGAACGTTAGAACTGTATCCAGGAGGGGGTATACTATGAGCATGAAATACTTAGGCTTGATAGTAGCGCTTGTAGCAATAGGATTTATCGCTTTTCATTTTATCCGACCCGGTGTGCCGGCAGTAGAGCAAGAGCAGCTGCCGCCCGGCATAGTGGCAGCGAGCTGGCAACAGCCCCAGGCGTGCCCGCAGTATGGCGGTGCCAATCAGTGCTACGTGCCCGAGGGGGCCTACGGCGGGTATGACAACTGGGCCGCAACGCGAGCCACGTTCATCTGGCGGGTCAATCCTTGCCCAGAGCCCAAGAAGGTTACTCATATAACCGCGGCGAGCTGCGTGTACGAGACGAACGACGCGCAAGGTCGTGCATCAACCACTGTCGACCAGGGGTCTGCCATTGTCGATTGCCGTGCATTTGCAGCACAATTTAAAAACGACGCGTGCAACTGCAACAACGGCATCACACTCAGCGCCAAAGTGCAGTGCGAATAGGACGAAAATATCAGCCTGCTTTTTTGGCTAAAAACTTATACACCACCAGCGGAGCCCATATAAGAAATGATGCAAAGCCGATAATAAAAAATGTCGGGACAAATTTCCCCGGCACGATGTCTCCAAGCCATATACCCACAAGCGCCGTGCCAGCGCACAGGAGCATAAAACTCCAAAATACGCGCAAGGTAATGGTCTCTGCCATGCTTTGTATAACCGATCTTTGGTAGGATGGTTGCGTGGCAACAAAAATAGTGGCGACCAGCACAGTCACTTCAAGAGTCTCAGATAGAAGGCGGCAAACACGAGGACGATGCCGATGTTCATGGCGAGCCGTTCCTAGAGGTGGTGAAGTAGAAAAAAGAAAAAGCACCACTTTTAGTGATGCTAATTCTTCTGGGCTCCCCTTAGTGGCTAAGTTCAGAACGGTAGATTGGGCACAGATTGAGCATGACCTCCAGTATAGCGGGCTTCTTGTGTCGCCCTTCTTCTCCAACCTAATGCCCGCATGAACAGTCCTTTTTCGGTGGGACAAGTTCAGAACCCTCTATCGTAAGTGCTCTTTTGCAACCGCGACAACGTTGAAGGTGTTTTGGAATAGGAAACCGAAAACCCTTCCTGCTCCCGTGTAATCAACTTCAAGTATCTCGTCAATGTCCTGTGAAAGGCCATCAAATAAAGTCGCGTACTCTCCGCTTCTATGGACTGGCTTGCAGGCGATGCGCGAAACACTTTGATGTCGAAAGTGCTTTGTGAGCGTGCTGCTCATTTTCTTGAGTTCTGATGTCAGGTGCTTTACTTCGGTCTTTTGGAGTTTATGTATCCGACAATGGCCCTGCTTGTAGGGTTCAAAGCTAAGGACTACTTTCTCGTTATCGTAGTCCCGTATGGTCGCTGATACAGCGACGGTCTTTGGAAATGCCTGTCCAGCTTCAAGAGCTGCAACCCCCTCACTTAGCTTGTTCGGTTCCGAGTTTGGCGGCATAAAAATCCCGTGCGAGCTTCAAATCAATCTCGTTGTTCGACGCCTCAGTTGCGGGAAGGTCTTTCCGAGCTTCCTGCCAAGGCAACTCGGAATGAGTAAGCGCCTCAAGATACGACGCATCGTAGTCGCCATAGACGGACCAAACGGAGTCAAGCACTTCAAGCTGTTTTTTCCCGAACGAAAAAGTGGCATCCGACATGTCGAGGGTAATCGGGTTTGCCTCGAAAGACATGAACTTCCTATAAAGAGCGGGGACAACTGGACCGTGTACCCACGCTTCCATCTTCTCTCGGAAGAGTTTTTCCTTATTCAGTACAAGCGACCATACCTGCGCGTAGTAAACGAGCTTTTGGAGCTTCTTGTTCGTTATCGGCTTATTCTCATCGGCTGCTCGTTTTATGAAGTAGTTTGCGACCTGAACAGCGCTATTTGTTGGATGAGCGGCAACCATATGTGGATAGTATAGCAAATCGCTACCTGTTGAAGACGGGCGAAGGATTTGATGTTTACAACAGCGGATGTAAACTAAAGTAAAGCAATGATAATAAAAGCCCCAGAAAAACACCTCACCGACCAAGAGTTCTTCTCTCTTATCAAGTTCTTCGACTATATCGTTGAGAAGAAGCCGATTGACGATGGTGAGGAGAAGTTCTCTATCTCCGACCTCACTCTTGGGCAAGAGGAAGCTGGGCACGTTTTCAATAGGGTTTTTCAGAGTGGTCAGGTATGCGAGCTAACCGTGGACATCGACAAGGGGTATAAGTTCGATGAGCAGCTTGAAGAGGTCAGAGAGGAGGCCAAAAAGAAGCCAAAAAAGGAGCAGGAGGAGTTAGTAAAGATAATCAACAAAATTAAGAAAGGTCATGCCAAGCTCGAAGAAATCGGTACTGTCTCGTGGATTTGGTACGAGGTATATAGCCATATCCGCTTGACGCCCTCGACCTATCAAATCCCGCCTGAGATAGAGAAGATATTGCGTACCGAAATGGACAAGTATCTCGAGTGCTTCATCAATGACAAGCTCGATGTCGGGAAGAAGAACTACTATAGATTTGAGGCGCAAAAGAAGATGCTCATACAGCTCATCGAGGAGGGCAAAAAGATAGCTCTCTACGGCAACAAGTTCATATTAAGAGTCCGCATTGATGAAAGAGGCGTGGCCCAAAAAATGCCCGATTTCAGTATTATTCAGACCGCGTATGCCTTACAGAAGCTCGGATACCTGAAGGTCGTGAGCGTCTGGCAGGATTTGGAATACCCTAAAAAGACCTTTGATAATGAACGGACGGACTACGACAAAGAACCCTCGCGCTATATAAGCGCAAACCTTATTCTTGAAGACATTTTCGTCGACGAGATAAATAACAGCTACAAGAAGAACAACCCATCAAACATTTTCGAAAAGTTCGATGCAAAGCGTGGCGTCCTCAAGTTCGCAGGTAAAGACATCGAGCTATCGAAGAAAGGCAAGGAAACCGACGCCGTGCTCCTCCTCAAGACGCTCCTGAAAGAGAAGACGAGCGAGTGGAAACACAACGATGAAATCCTCGAGGACTGGGGCTATAACGACGAGCATCAGAAGCGTGTGCCCAAGAACAAGGTCTACTTCGCAGGTCAGAAAATCAATAATGCGGTAGCGCTAAAAACTCAAATCGAGGACTTCGTAGAGTGCAATACCACGAAGGCGCGGATAAACCCGAAATACCGAAAAGTTGATGAATAGTTGATAAATCGTTCGGCAAGGTTTGTAAAGAGCCTCTCATCTAACCTGATGGCAACCCCATCGGGTTTTTATGTTGCGACAAAATACAAACGAAGAACATGCCGTCGAGCCAAGCAAGTTGGCCGAGATATTCGACGACTATGAAGCGAGAACCAACTTCGTGGGCTTTTTTGACTTGCTCTACAAAATCGACCGTCGGCTTGAGCCAGAGCGCTATGAGGATGGCGTTGAACTGCCATGATAGACACAATTATCCTCACGCTACCGCGCGACAAGGCAACGATGCTCGATTTGACTGGTCGAGGTGTGCCGCGATGGGACTTACAAGCACGAACCAAAACCTACGAGAAGTACGTCAAGAACGCATCGAGCAAAGACGAAGAGGGCGGCTTGTACTTTCCGCGTCTCACAGGGTTCAAGCGAGCGATGGGAAAACTCGCGTGGCAATCAAGTTTGAAAATCGAGTTCTCGGCTCCGAAGCTCCTGTATCAGAACAATCTCGACGAGTTGCGCGATACCGACTTCGAGCGCGTGCTGGAAGCACTCGACGACCGTCTCAAACAGATGGGTGTCGCTTTTCCGCTCGACCTATTGCGGAACGCGAGCGTGAGCAGTGTTCATTACTCAAAGAACATAGAACTTGAGGACGGCTACACCTCGCAATACGTCATAAGCGAGCTTGGGAAAATAAACATGAACAAGCGCTTCGACCTTACTCGCGCTCGCTTTATGAACGACGGGCAGAGTTTGTATCTCTACACCGTCGCCCACTCGTTCGTGCTCTACGATAAAATCGCGGACCTCGCGAAGGGTAAGAAGCGAGCGATAGACAAAGACCAGACACCTTACCAGACGAGTTTGTTTCAAGAGCTGAAACGCGAAAAGGAAATCCTACGGCTCGAAGTGCGCTTGAGCCAACGACGAAAGATGAACGCCCTCTTCAAGGAACTGGGCTTCGGTACAGACCCGACCTTCCGCGATGTGTTCTCGAAAGCGAAGAGCAAGAAGGTACTCAATCACTACTGGGACACAATGGTCGCTGGAAACAGTATGCAGCTCTTCACGCACGCCTACACACCAAAGGACCTCTTGAAGCGTATCCTCGTCGCGAGGAAGGGTGCGAAGGGCAAGACGGCCGTGTATCTCACGGGCCTGCTCTTGCTGGCTCGCGATGAGAACGGGCTACGCGAGCTTCGCTCAATTCTCGACAAGCGCAACGACGACCGAACGTGGTATCGGCTCGCGGCAGACGCGCGAGACATTGCAGACAACCTCTACAAAATGCGCCCGCGCGAGTGGTACGGGCAGGTAAAAAGGGCACTTTCAAGTTATCAACTCGTGCAAGTTGCATGTAAACTAAAGTAAAGTATGATAAATAAACACGTTATGGCGGCGGACAAAAAAGAGTACTACACAGCGAAGGAGCTGGCTGAAAAGCTGTCTCTCAATGTGATGACCATTTACCGCTACATCGACGCGGGCAAACTCAAGGCCTACAAGATAGGCAAAGAGTTCCGCATCGGACACGCGGAGTTCGAGCGATTTATGAGCAAAGCTAAAACCAAATAACCCTATGGCAACTCTTCAGTTCAAAGGCAAGACGGCGGTATGGAACCACCACCTTTCGGTCCCGTATCACAC